>JAUVIR010000010.1 GCA_030592645.1 Candidatus Fermentibacterota bacterium
AAATAGAGGATTGTTACTACAGTCAAAGCAAGAAACATGCTGACCGGCAGGTCGCGTCCCGGTCGCTTTACTTCCTCCGATACACTTGTCACCTTTGTCAGTCCTCCGAAGGCTACAAATACAAGGGCCGCTCCGGTAAGTATTCCGTTGAAGCCACCAGGGGCGATGGGTCTGAAGTGACCGGGGGATAGGTTAGTCAAGCCGAATCCTGCAAACAGAGTCAGGGCAATGAGAAGTCCGGCAACAAGTACTATCTGAGTTTTCCCGGCATGTCCGGCACCTCTGAGGTTAAGAGCTGTGAAGATAACGCAGCAAATCATAGCAAAAAGTCTGCCATTGATCTCGGGAGACAGAAACTCCATAAATATTCCAAGTCCGACAAAAGCAAAGGCGGTCTTGACCGATAGGGAGAACCAGGCCGCCAGCCCGGAGAGTGTACCTGCAAGAGGTCCTAAAGACCTGTCAATGAAGTAGTAGGTTCCCCCTGCCCTTGGCATTGCAGTTGCTAGCTCAGCCTTGCTGAACATGGTCGGAATCACGAGAATTGCAGCTATGAGGTAGGAGAATATCACACCGGGGCCCGCCACTGTGTAAGCCAGTGCAGGAAGGACAAAAAGCCCTGAGCTTATCATTGCACCTGTTGCTATGGAGAAAAGAGAGGGAATACCCAGATCCCTGGAAAGCTTGCCGTATTTTCCGGTCTGGTGATTCATTCGTTACCCCCTGAAGGCATTATTATCTTTTCCATGCAGTAAGTCCACCTCGTTCGGACGCGCTCCTAGTGGTTCATGTATATTACGCAAAAGGAGGATACGTGAACTTACGGCGATATATCGAGAACACCTTCATTGAAACACTCAAACTCAGGAGCCTGCTCCCGGAAGGCTCGAAAATACTTGCAGCCGTTTCAGGCGGGAGCGACTCTGTTGCGCTGCTGCAGCTTCTTCACCGGTTTGCCAACTATATGAATTGGGAGCTGGCTGTTCTTCATATCGACCATCGAGCCAGAACCGAGAGTGGTGAAGATGGCGTTTTTGTAAAGAATCTTGCAGAAGGACTGGGCCTGCATTGTATTATTGAAGAAATATCACCACACGGATCCGGATCTGTTGAAGGATATTTCAGTGCCGAAAGGAATAGGATCTACTGTAAAAATTCTTCGGATAACAGTCTTGTCGTCACGGGACATACGGCATCTGACAGAGCAGAAACGCTTGTAATGAGACTGCTTGAAGGATCCGGACTCAGGGGTCTGGGGGGGATGGATTACTTCGGGCGGGGACCAGTTCGCAGACCGCTGCTGGATTTTACACGGAGTGAACTTCGCGATTACCTTAAAACAATCGGACAGAACTGGGTAGAGGATCCGACGAATCAGGAGGATTTCTTTCTCAGGAACAGGATCCGTCATAGTGTTATACCTGTGCTTGAATCCATATCGCCGGGAAGCACGTATGCAATAGCAAGATCTTCGGCGAATCTGTCCCAGTGGAGGGATGTTACAGCCGGTATTATCGATGAATCTCTTGACAAGCTTCTTGATGGAGATACATTTAAAGCAGACAAATACTTGAATTTGCCAAAAGCTGTAAGGCTTGGAATTCTGTGGGCTGTGAGCGGTCGACCCAGGGGCGGAAAGCTTGAAATAGAAAAAACCGACAGGTGGATTCTTAGTAAGAAAGAAGGATTTCATATTCTTCCCGGAGGTACGAGGATCACGGTTGAAGGCGGCAGGATTCGTATCCGGAAACCCTTGAGAACAGCTGGAAAGGTAGAAAATGAAGAGCAATGACTGGGATGTGCTGATCTCTTCGGTTCAAATTCAGGAAGCTATCAGGAAGCTTGGAGCGGAGCTTACAGAGATTTATTCAGGCAAAAAGATCGTTGTTATACCACTTCTCAAGGGTGGTTTCATGTTTGCTGCCGATCTTGTCCGCAGCATGGGCATCGATCTGCAGATTGAGTTCCTCGGTGCGGCAAGCTACGGGGAACAGACCAGATCATCCGGAGAGGTTCGTCTTACCCTTGATACGACCCTTCCTCTGGCAGACCGCGATGTCCTGCTGGTGGAGGATATTGTAGACACAGGACTTACACTGGCATATATTCAGCAGCTGATCAGATCAAGAAATCCAGCCTCCCTTCGTACGGTTGTACTGCTTGATAAAAAGACCAGACGGCAGGTTGATGTAGATTTGCACGAATGCGTATTCAGTATTCCTGACAGGTTCGTATTCGGATACGGACTGGACAGCCCGGGGGGATTTGGTCGCAATCTTCCCGATATCGTAGCACTTAAAGATTAAAAAACCGGGAGTCTCATGAACCAGGATGATAAACGAAAACCAGGCAAAATACCTTTGCAGCCGTTGACTTCAGGCTGTTCTGTCAAAACTCTTACAATGTGGCTGCTGATGGCTCTGATAGCTTTCACAGTATTCCGGCTTTTCGATACCGGTGCTGAGAGAATTGAAATACCCTATTCCGGTGATTCGGGCTTGATGGACTATATCAGCCGGGATAAAGTGGAATCAGTTGTCATTGAAACCGGCGGATCTATTAATGGTGAATTCACTTTCCCTGTGGTTAAAGATGGTGTCGAATACAGCGGATTCGTGAGCTTCATTCCTTTTGAGAATACCGGAGTACTCGATTCACTGGCCGCTCATAATGTCCTGGTAACAGCCAAACCGCCAAACGAACTGCTGGCTCAGATACTCTCCTTCATTCCCTTCCTGCTTCTGATCGGCTTTTTCATCTACTTCATGAGAAAGGCTGGAGGAGGCGGTAAGGCATTCTCATTCGGTAAAAGCAGAGCCAGGCTCTTTTCCAGCGATAAACCTCAGGTTACGTTTGAGGATGTGGCCGGAGCGGACGAAGCAAAAGCCGAATTAGTTGAGGTTATTGAATTCCTTAATAAGCCTGACAAGTTCCGTCGCCTTGGTGGAAAGGTTCCCAAAGGCGTACTGCTTGTCGGAAGACCCGGAACAGGTAAAACCCTTCTGGCGAAAGCGGTTGCCGGGGAAGCAAAAGTTCCTTTCTATTCAATGAGCGGTTCCGATTTTGTTGAAATGTTCGTAGGAGTAGGTGCCAGCCGGGTCAGAGATCTTTTTGTACAGGGTAAATCCAAGGCGCCCTGCATTATTTTCATCGATGAGATTGATGCGGTAGGAAGACACAGGGGAGCCGGGCTAGGAGGAGGACACGATGAGAGGGAACAGACTCTGAACGCCCTTCTTGTAGAGATGGATGGCTTCGAGGAGAATGCCGGAGTTATTGTAATGGCGGCAACAAACCGACCCGATGTTCTGGACCCCGCACTTCTGCGGCCTGGCAGATTTGATCGCCGGATTGTCGTGAGCATGCCGGATGTCAAGGGTCGCGAGGCTATCCTGAAAGTACACACTCGTAAAATGCCGGTTGGTTCGAAGGTCAGGCTTGAAAAGGTTGCAAGAAGTACTCCCGGTTTCAGCGGTGCCGATCTTGAAAGCCTGGCAAATGAGGCTGCTCTGAGGGCTGCAAGACGAGGTGCAAAGAAGGTTGAACAGGAAGATTTCGACTATGCTGTTGATCGCATAATACTCGGGCTGGAGCGAAAGAGTATCATTATCAGCCCGGATCAGAAAAAGTGTACCGCCTATCACGAGAGCGGACATGCCGTAGTCGGCATTTTCGTCCCCGAAGCCGATCCAATACATAAAATCACGATCGTCCCCCGGGGAATGGCTATGGGTGTGACCAGTTTTCTTCCATCCGACGATCGATACAACTACACTGAAAAGAAGCTTCTCAGTATGCTCGCCACATTAATGGGGGGCAGGGCTTCTGAAAATCTCTTCCTTGAAACTCTGAGCACAGGAGCAGGGAACGATCTGGAAAAGGCGACCGAACTTGCGAGAAAGATGGTCTGTGAATGGGGAATGAGCAAGGAACTTGGCCCTGTAGCGCATGCACAATCGGGAGATATGATCTTTCTCGGAAGGGAATTTAATAAAACCAGGGATTACAGTGAGCATACAGCCAGGGTGATAGATTCAGAGGTAAAGAGGATCGTTGAGGAAGCGTATAGCGTTGCTCTTGAATTATTGAATGATAACCGGGACATTGTTGATGAAATAGCTGAGCAGCTTCTGGAAAAAGAAACGATTTCAAGCAGTGAGATAAATGACATATTCGGGGAACTGCGCCCTGATATGGGTCCTATACCCTCCCTTCCACCCATTTCTGAGATCGGGGAAACGGTCGATTCTTCAAATGATAATCCTGAACAAGAAGAGGAAGTCCACGAAAATGATGGATCTGAAGAAAATAGAGCAGGGAGTGAAACTGATACTGGAGGGAGTGGGGGAGAATCCTGACAGAGAAGGTCTGAAGGAGACCCCCTACCGCGTATCCAGGTCAATGGCCGAACTGTGCCGGGGTCTGAACCCTGAAGAGATCATGCCTGTTAAGACCATGTCCTGTAAAGGTCAGAACGAAATGATCATAGTTAAGGACATCAGTTTTTCATCTTTGTGCGAGCATCATCTGCTGCCCTTTATCGGCAGGTGTGATGTCGTCTATCTCCCCGCAAACGATCGTATAGCAGGTTTGTCATCAATTGTTGAGATGGTTGAAACGATGGCTGCCAGACCGACAATTCAGGAGAGACTTACAACCGAAATAGCGGATAGACTTATGACCGAACTATCTGCCAAGGGTGTCATGGTCGTGATGGAAGCTGAACATATGTGCCTGGCCATGCGTGGAGTGAAGAAACGTGATTCGAGGATAGTTACATCAGCTATGCGCGGGTATCTGAAAAAGCTTGAAACAAGGACAGAAGCACTTTCCCTCATCGGAAGAGCGATAAGAGTAACCTGATGAAAATCAGGAAGCTCCATATTTCCAGCGATGATCAGTGGCGCAGAGAACTGAATTCTATCGGAGCTGACCCCGGTACCTGGGACAGGCTTTCAATGAAATGCAGAATATGCGTTTTTTCCACGGGACTTCTATCATCGACAGCAGCGAATATTCTTAAGCAATGCATGCTATCCGGTGGCGCTGACGCCATAGTTTCAAGACAGACTGTTTCCTGCAACACAAGTGAGACCAGAGCACTGATCGTAGGGACAATAAAGCAGATATCGCGTGGGTGTGAATCGCTTATCGGACAGCCGTTTGGACTCCCGGAACTTGCAAATGAGCTCAGAGCTGCGTTGAAAGAATCTCCCTGTCTGCCTGATAAGATACACACATGCGGTAAGGTTCTTGATTTCAGCAGACGACCATTGATAATGGGTATTCTGAATGTAACACCAGATTCTTTCAGCGATGGCGGGGATTTTCTTGATCCTGAGACAGCGATCAAGCATGCCAGATCAATGACTGCTTATGGAGCAGATATCTTAGATATAGGAGCGGAATCCACCAGACCCGGATCACTGCCGGTACCTCCTGCCGTACAGCTTGAACGATTGCTTCCCATAGTGGAATCGCTTTCTGATGACTGCAGGGCTGTTATCTCAATCGATACTGCCAGCGCGGAGGTGGCGGACACTCTTCTTTCGGCGGGGGCTGAGATGATAAACGATGTAACTGCCATGTCCGACCCTGCAATGGCAGAAGTAGTAGCGAAAGCGGATGTTCCTGTAGTTCTTATGCACATGCAGGGAAAACCTGCGACTATGCAGGATAGACCGGAATACACTGATGTTGTTGAAGAAGTTTACGCGTTTATGGAGAAGAGAATCGCAGCAGCAGTTGAATCGGGGATAGCAAGGGAGCGAATTATCGTTGATCCGGGAATAGGTTTTGGTAAAAGACTTGAGGATAATATTCAGCTCATCTCAAGACTTGCGGAATTCAAATGGCTTGGCTGCAGAGTTCTCCTTGGACATTCACGAAAGAGTTTTCTCGGCATGCTGACCGGAATCAGAGAACCCTCTGTACTTGAAACTGGTACGCACGCTGTAACTGCACTATCTTTCAACTGTGCGGATATCGTGAGGGTTCATGATGTTGAGGGAACAAAGCAGGTTCTCAGCGTTTCGAGGGAGTTTGGACAGAGAATATGATGATACAGCCACTGGGACACTCCATCATCAGCGGTTTCTGGCTAGCGCAGCTGGCAAACATCATCATTATTGCCTTTGTTCTAAGAATGCTGCTGAAGTACCTCTGGAGAACTCCTGCAATGCCTGTAATCCTGATGTTTATTATCATTCTGCTGTTCGCAAATATTCTTGGCGGATTGGGATTCTTCACATTCACGTATCTCCTTCAGCTCCTGACACCTATTCTATTCATAGCTGTGGTGGTTATCTTCCATGAGGAGATAAAAGATTTACTGGGCACAATGGGTCGTAATCTGAGAAGATTCATAGGGCACGCTGATATCATCGAGCGCAGTGAGATCGAATCACTTGTTGAATCCTGTGTTCTCCTTAGAAAGCTCAGGCTCGGAGGACTCTTCGTGATGGAAAGAGATGAATCTCTTGAAAGCGTTTACGGTGATCCCGTCATGCTTGATAAACTCAGGATCAATCCTCCTGTAGTTGCTTCGCTTCTGCAGCCTCCGGGACTACTTCATGACGGCGCTATCATTATCAGTAACGGACGCATTGTCGGAGCTAGAGCCATACTTCCTCTATCGCGCAGAACTTTTTTTGGAAGATCCAGGGCTAATAGACCCAGACCTGCTCTTGGAACCCGCCATAGAGCGGCTATAGGAGTAACCGAAGTATCCGATGCGATAGCTGTTGTCGTAAGTGAGGAAACGGGTAATTTCAGCATCGCTCATGATGGAATTCTCGAGGAAGCCATTGTACTGGATGAGTTCGGCAAAAGACTTGTAGAGCTTACTTCGGAAAGAGAAAAGAATTAACCGTGCTGGATAAGCTCAAGCAGGAGCTTGTCAATACTATTCATTCGGTCATCAGTAAATCCGTACAGAAGATGCCAGCAGCTTATCAGGATGCTTTGCATTCATGTGTCAGGCATAACTTCAATCTTGAATTAAGTCTTCTTGCATGTGCCTCTTCAAGGTGGTGCGGTTCTACAGAGCAGAAAGGCATGCCCGCCGCAGTTGCTGCTTTCATGCTACGCGCAGGTATTACAGTTCATCTTGAAGTAAGTGATTTCGCCGGAGTATTTGAAGGCTTACCTCAACTGCTTGATGAGAGGGATGACACTCTGGCCATTCTTGTCGGTGACGGACTTATTGCGCTCGCTATCGAGTATCTTGCGGGCAACGGAGGGATGCACTCATCAAGGCTGGTTTCGGAGGCTGTTAAGGCTGTTGGAGCCAGTGGGATGCTTACAGGATTATCCATGGAAGTCGATCGTGCGGATGGAGTGGAAACGGCAGTTCCAGATGGACGGTCACTGTCTGAACTTTACAGCGGTCAGCTGGAAAGGTTTGCTTCTCATGGCGGGGCGCTTCTCGCAGGGGCATCGGATATGATGCTTGATGATGCGGCGTTGATAGGTGTCCTTACTGGACGGGCGAAGTTCCTTGTAAGGAAGGCTGAATTCAGTGAAGACAGGAATGAGAAAAAGGATCTTGCATTTCAGGCGGGGACTTTGATTGAACAGGCAGAGACTATAGTAGGTCACAAGCCAAACGCAGTATTATTCAACTCAATCATGTACTTATCAGACTTTCTCTAGGGGACGTACCACACTTCTTCAACTTGCTGGACCGTATATCAGCCAATATTTAAATATATGTGATTAAATAATTACTTTATATTGATATTATTCAGTAATGCTTTTCCCCACTTGAAACATTAGAGAAATATGCGTACACTATTAGTACTATGGCTAGATCAAGCAGATTGGACTGGAAAAGCGCGTTGCACCATGTCATGGCAAGGGGCATCGAGAAAAGCATTATATTCAAGAATGATAATGACAGAGCTCAGTTCGTATTCAGGATTGAGAGATGTGTTGTTGAAACAGGAGTGTCCATATATGCTTGGGCTTTGATGCCCAACCATATACACCTGCTTATCCGAACGAAGGATATACCACTTTCAAAATTTATGCAGAAGCTTCTTACAGGTCATGCAAACTATTTTAACAAACAGCACGATCGAGTTGGACACCTTTTCCAGAACCGCTACAAATCTATTCTTGTCCAGACTGAGAATTATCTTCTTAAACTCGTACGCTACATACATATAAATCCAGTGGAAGCAGGAATAGTAAGCAATTATAGAATGCTTAAGATGTATCCCTGGACAGGCCATCCAGGATTGATTCATCCTGGTTACTATCCCTGGCAGGAAACCACTCAGGTACTGAATAGGTTTTCTGGCAATAAAACGGACAAGACTAAACAATACGGAAAGTTCATCGAAGAATCTGAAGAAATTGCATACCAGGATGGAAGGCTCAATAAAGGGACATTTCTACTTGGTGCTAATGGGTTGCTCAGCCTTGATGAATCAGAAGAAGAGGAAATTGGGGGATACTCTCAGTATAGAGTACTTGGAGACGAAGAATTCGCTCGTAAGATCTATGAAAAGGTTAGTCATAGCAGAAAGGGTCAGCTAAGAGATCGCAGGATTGAACATGATTCAGTGATTAGAATTCTTGAATACGCTGCAAACAAATGGAGAATCCCCAGAACTGCAATTACTTCAGGAGGACGTACAAGGACTGTATCCAAAGCACGAGAACTAGTTTGTTATATGCTTATTAATATCATGGGTATGAGCCTCGTAGATTCCGGAAGAATACTTAATCTGAGCTGCCAGGGTGTCCGCGCTGCTGCAGATAGATTTCTACCCGATTATGAATTTGATATAGAAATTGACAACATTCTATTCAAAGAATAAAAGCAAATCATATTCTCGTTTGAAGAGATTTAGTGTAATGTGTGGTAATAAATGCATCCATAAGTTGAAGAAGTGTGGTACGTCCCCTTAGAGGAGGTGGTAGGGGTCTACATCTATCTCAAGGCGGACGCCTTTATGGAAAGCACTCTCGAACCGTTTCATCACCTCTCGCGAAATCCCGGCAAGAGTTTTCCTTGAAGGTGATTTTGCTATAACGCTCCATCTCCATCTTCTGTTAATACGCGGAAACGCCGCTTCAAGAACATCTGATATCGAAGCATCATTCCGGCTGACACCTCTTACAGAAGCATTTGCCGCCTTGTGAATCCTTCCTTTGTCAAGCCCGCTCCAAACGAACCGAACAAGATAGCCATAAGGAGGATACCCGAACGTTTTTCTTACTCCGCTCTCCCTTTTCCAGAAATCCGCAAAATCATGGTTTGCCGCTGCTTTTATCAAAGGGTTCTCTGGATTATGCGTTTGAATGATCACCTCGCCTGGGATCTTTCCCCTTCCCGCTCTTCCGGCCACCTGGAGAATCAGTTGAAAAGTCCGTTCTGCTGCTCTAAAATCCGGGAACGCAAGCCCCATGTCAGCTGAGATCACTCCAACAAGTGTAACACCGGGAAAATCATGACCCTTGGCAACCATCTGCGTACCAAGAAGCACATCACCCTCTCCGTGCGCGAACCTGCTCAGTATATCCCAGTGCGCATCCTTGCCCCTGGTCGTATCGGCATCCATTCTGATCACTCGGGTTTCAGGCAGGAGCTTACTAAAATACTCCTCGACTTTCTGTATGCCGGGTCCCATATGAGCGAACTCATCGAACCCGCACTGGGGGCATCTGACCATCGCTGCTTTCCAGTGATTACAATAATGGCACCTCAGAACCTGCCCTTTTCTATGATATGTCAGCGTTACTCCGCAGTTGGGGCATTCCTCCCTGTATCCGCAGTTTCTGCACATCTGAGTCGGAGAGAAACCCCTGCGGTTAATAAGCACTATGCTCTGCTCTCTCTTTGCGGTTCTGCGCCCGATACCTTTGAGGAGTTCATCAGAAATTAGAGGGTGATGCATACTTCCCTCATCGACCAGGACAGTCGAAGGCATCGGGATACCATCTATCCTGCTATCAAGCTCAAGAAGACGGTACCTTCCACTGTTCGCGTTTCCGTAGGACTCCATGGAAGGGCTGGCGGAGCCCAGGATAACCGGTATTCTTTCCATTCTTCCTCTTACCACCGCCACGTCCCTTGAATTGTATCTTGGCAGTTCGTTCTGCTTATAGCTGCTGTCATGCTCTTCATCCACAACGATGATTCCGAGATCGGGAAGCGGTGCGAAGACAGCGCTTCTGGGACCTATCACTATTCTCCGTTCTCCAAGTTTAGCCAGATTCCAGCTGTCGAGCCGCTCACCGGCAGTCATCCCGCTGTGAAGAACTGTGACAAGCCCTGGAAACCTCCTGCTGAAACGGGAAACTGTGAGGGGAGTAAGGGAAATTTCAGGAACCAGAACCAGGGCTGTTCGGCCTTTTGAGATAACTTCGGATATTGCTCTGAGGTAAACTTCCGTTTTGCCGCTTCCTGTAACACCATGAAGAACGAACACCTCATTTTGATCCAGGCTCTTTGTAATTACTCCGAAGGCATGTTCCTGAGCTTCGGAAAGTACAGGAATATTCTTTTCCTTTTCGATATCTGATCTGATCAGAGATTCTCTGTACCTTCTGCGATAGGATTCTTTTACAATTCCTTTTTGTATAAGACCAGAAAGGGATGATGCTGTTGCGCCTGTGGTTCTTATCAGCTGTCTTCGGGTAACCGGTCCCTCACAGGTAGCCAGGTACAGGAGGATCTCGGCCTGGCGGGGGGCTGTGCGTTTCAATGCATCAGCTCTCCTGGTAAGCGTTGAATCCTCGACAGCAGCCTCGATTATTCTTTCCATAACCGGCTTCGGACCGGAAACAGGTTTCCATATCGTCCTGAGAACCCCACTCTTCTCAAGTACAGATAATTCCCGCTCCAGGGGATAGTCACTGCTCATACTGTCCCTGAGCAGTTTCACAGGAATGCTCTTGCTGGCTGGAAGGAAAGTGCTGAATGGATGGGCAGGATCGATCTTACCGGTCAGGGTTACAACCCTTTCCGCTTTACCTGAGATTCCCGGAGGGTGAGCAGCTGCCATCATCATTCCAGGAGGTGCCTGGTAGTAATCTGCCGCCCACCTTGTAAGCTCCAGGACAGATCCGGGAAGAAGAGGATTTGCATCAAGTCTGCCCAGAACATCTTTCACTTCCAGCGCATTCGTCTTGTCTGCAGTAGTGTATCCCCACACATAACCTATGAGCCGGCCTGTTCCGAGCGGTACCGCTACTCTGCATCCCACAAGGTTACCGCCATCCAGTCCGGGGGGTATTGAGTATGTGAAGGATTGCCAGAGCGGCCTGTTGAGGACAACTTCTATCAGTCTGGAGTTCTTCTCAATTGTCACCTGGAAAGAGGGTTTCCCTGAATTCTGCTTGCTCTGTCCAGAATCAGCTGCCTTGCTCCGCTGATCTTCATGGGAAGCGAAGGCAACGTCGGGAATTCCCCGTTCTGATATACGGTTCTGCCTGCTACCATGGTCAATACGATCCTCTCGGGCCATATAAGCTCAAGAATGTATCTCACCGGATCTTCTGAGAGCTCAAGTTCTTCCCATTCCTCATCGGAGGGTTTGATAAGAGTGATATCCGCAGCAAAATTCTCGGCAATCCTTCCCGTATTCTTCCATCCGAGTGCGCAGGCAGCCGAGCGCGATGCGCTGTTGAACCAGAATTCTGAATCTATTGCAGCAGATGATTTCACAATTGACGCAAGGCCCATTGCAAGACGAAGATCACCTGCCAGATCCAGCCTGTTGTTGCATGCCGCGCCATCGCTTGCAACAGCCACCCTGATGTTCCCGTTACGCATGGCGGGAATATCCGCGATACCGCTTCCAAGCCTGAGATTGGTCCAGGGACAATGTACCGCTGTTGTGCCTGATTCACGGAGGATCTGCATTTCCCCATCCTGAAGGTGTATGCAGTGGGCAAGCAATGTATCCGGACCGGTGAAACCTTTGTTCTGAAGAAAATGCACATTGCCGCGACTCTCCCTCAGGACAGGATGACTGATCTCATCCTGAGATTCGGAAGCATGGGTTGTTCTTTTTACACCAGAAGGGATCTCAGCCATCCAGTCCCAGAGACTGTCTGAGCATGAAAGGGCGAACCTGGGTGTATACGCGTAAGTCACATGATCACCGCAGGATTTCTTGATCCTTTCAGTTTCCTCCACAAGCCAGGAGAGTTCCCCGGTCATCCAGTCTGGTCCAACATCCATAAGAGAATTCCCGACAAGAGCGCGTGCGCCGGATCTCCTGAGAATATCTACAGTAACTTCTGAATGCCTGAGTACTCCCATATCGAGAAGCCCGGTACACCCTGATGAGAATAACTCCCTCAATGACTGGATCACCGATACAGCAAGAGTGTCTGGAGTATGAGATGCCTCGAAGGGCCAGATCCTGTTCTCAAGCCAGGGGAGAAGAGATTTCCCTTCAGCCATGCCGCGGAACAGTGTCTGTCCAAGATGAACATGCGTCTGTATCAGGCCGGGTACCGCGATACAGTTTTTCCATTCCCCGGCGGTGTTCTGTCTGGTGATGGATTTAATTGAACCGTTCTCCAGTTCAATTGAAAACCCGCCAGGGATGAATTTCCCGTTATCGATGATTCCAGCTGTATCAAGTACTTTTTCCATAGCAGTATTATGCACCATTCTTATGCTGCTTGAAAAGCACAGCGTAATTTTCGGGACACTTTCATAAAATCTTATTAGATTCATTTGATTAATCGAATGATCCACAGCACTCATTTAGATATCTTGCCGGAGGCAGGTTTCCATGAAAGCTTTCACTCTACTGTTATTGCCTTTTGTTATTTCCCTTTCCGCAGCTGATTTTGAAACAAGACAGCTTGAGAACGGTTTAACTGTTATTGTCAGCCCCGATGATACTTCTCCCGTTGTAACGATCTGTATTGCCGTGAAGACTGGAGCAACATGCGAGACTCCCGAAACAAATGGACTGGCTCATTTTTACGAGCATATGTTCTTCAAAGGTAACGAAGCTCTGCCGGATCAGACCGCCTACAACCGCAGAATGGGAGAGCTTGGAATACTGCAGAACGGTACTACATACCCTGAGAGGGTTCAGTATTTTCTCACCCTGGGAAGCGAGAATTTCCAGGAGGGGCTCGAGTTCATGTACGATGCAATTACCTCGCCTCTATTCGATATGGAAGAGATGGAGAGGGAACGGGAAGTAATAATGAACGAGCATGACAGGGGACTTACGCATCCTTTTTACAATCTTTCGCTTGCGAGGGAAGAAGTTATCTACACCGATGCCCCCTGGAGACAGAGCCCCATCGGCGTTCCGGAAGTAATCCAGGCCGCGGCTCCTCCTGCAATGCATGCTTTTCAGGAGCATTATTACACGCCTGACAATTCAGCTCTGATAATAGCCGGGGACGTCGAGTATGAAGAAGCTTTCAGACTCGCTGAAGAGCAGTTCGCAGGATGGGAGTATGGAGGCTTGAGCAATTACGACAGTCTCCCGAGGCTTATCAGCATCGAGAGGGATACCACTGTTTTTGTTGACAGCCCCTCAGGTGCTGGATACGTGTCTGTTGTGTACGAAGGGCCATCGATTTCCACCAATCCGGGAGACAGTTATCCTGCAGACGTATGGGGTTCGTACCTTTCCCTCATGAGCAGGGAATTCTACACTGATCTTGTTACCAACGGACCCTTCATCAATATATACGGTTCGTATTATACGCAGCGTTTTTCACCTTCGATAACTTTTGCCGGAATGGTGCCGCCGGACAGAGCTGAAGAGGCGCTTGCTCTTCTTCTCGAGGAGATCGAGCAGCTTCAGTCCCCCGATTATTACGATGAAGAGGGTTTGCTGCTGGCGAAAGAGGATCTTTATCGTCACAGGATTCTGGCTGAGGAGACTTCCAGAGATGTTGCCGTGGAATCCATGCCTTTCTGGTGGGTAGTTGCAGGCAGCCTGGATTATTACGTTACATACCAGGACAGCCTTGATGTTGTAGAACCGTCCGATATTAGCGAATTTATCGGAACCTGGATTGTGAATAAACCCCGCGTCGCCTTTGTACTGATGCCTCTTGATGGAGAGGAGAACCGCTGATGAAGATCATCTTTCTTGCGTTTGCAGTTCTGCTTGGTTCGCTGAATGCGTCGGTCCCGGGGAATGTGGAGGAATTCACTCTATCCAACGGCATCCCTGTTATCACCAGAACTATTGACAACAATGAAATTGAGGGTGTTTCTCTTTTCATAATAGGTGGTTCCAGCGCGTTGACGGAAGAGACTCAGGGTCTTGAAAGATTTTCACTCGAATGCGCCATGATGGGCTCAGAGGATTATCCCGGACCAGAATGGCGCGAACTGATGGATAGAACGCAGGCTGAATGGACAAGCAGTTTCAATTACGATTACAGCAGGTATCATCTTAGATGTATCAGAGAGGACCTGCCGGCCCTCCTTTCCGCCTTCGGAAACTCACTGCTGAACCCGGAGCTTGAGGAGCAGGCATTTGAGCAGGTACGTACAAGTACAATTCAGGACCTGCAGGAGAAGTACAGCGACCCGGACAGCTGGATCTGGTTTGTGGCCAACGATGCATTCATGCCCGGACACACATACAGGCGGCTTCCAGATGGCACTCTCGAGACCATTTCAGGCTTCACAATAGACGATGTCTCAAATATGCTTGAGCAGAGAATACGCTCGGGAAATCTGCTTATTACACACGCCGGACCAACGCAGCCCCAGGAGCTGCAGAATATACTGGAGCTTGCCTTCGGAGATATTCCGGAAGGCGGACAGGAGTACCCGCAGGTTGAACCCT
This sequence comes from Candidatus Fermentibacterota bacterium, assembly GCA_030592645.1. Taxonomy (GTDB): domain Bacteria; phylum Fermentibacterota; class Fermentibacteria; order Fermentibacterales; family JCC-6; genus Aegiribacteria. The sequence continues at coordinate 14,796 of JAUVIR010000010.1, forward strand.
TTGCGGTGAACACTGATACGATTGTTGTTCAGCATAGAGAGGTGCCCACAGCCTATGCTGTTGTTAAATTCAACGCTCCCCCGCAGGGCCATGAAGATCTCCTGCCTTTCCGTACCGCCGTTACAGTTGTTTACGATCTCCTCTGGCAGGTGCTTAGAACCGATTATGCTCTTACATACGCAACATATTCCGGTGCAACTAATTATAGAGAAAACTGGGGTTACATGTACGTCAGCTCTCCGCAGCCCGTGCTTGCATGCTCGCTTATGGCAGGAGTACTTGCGGACGTGATAGAGAATCCTGTTGATGAAGATATAGTCAGGGGAACGATAGAGAAGAGCAGAACACGGGCGAATCTCATGGCTGCGAGCAAGGATGATCAGTGCTGGATGATGGGGAATTTTGAGATCTGCACTGGAGACTGGCGAAACGCTTATACAGTATTCGATCATATTTCGGAACTGTCATCCGCCGACCTCAGTGCAGTACTGGACAGATGGGTAGAATTCGGAGGCTGGGGAATTATAGCTGACACAACAGTTGTTTCTATTGATCACCTTCAGCCCTGGCCACTTAAGTAGGGGGATTGCTATGAAGTATTGTTTTGCGATTATCATTGTTTTTATAGTTTCGTGCGGTACAACGCAGCGTATTCAGATCGACTACCTTCAGTATACAGGATCGACTCAGGTTATGGCGGTCGGTACACGTTCTGAAACAGTAGTGTTTGAGGATTTCGAGACCGGGGAGCGCTTCGCTCTGGTGGGTGATCTCGCTCGAGAACTTGTTCCGCAGTATGGCCTTCCAGTTGTAATAACTGTAATTCCGACTGAAGAAGGCTGGTCAATGGATCCTGATCTCCAGAAATTTGAGCTTATTGAATACGTAATGATTGGATCAGAGGTGGGCACATACGAGTGATCATTCCGATCGATACGATCTGCTGATCAGCCCATGAATTCTGAGCACTTGAGCTGAAGGGAAGCTTTTGAAGTCAGTATCAAATAAAAAAGGTATGAGCAGGTCCAGCCTGAAGCTGCTGTTCAAGAGGGTCCTCAAACATAAGAAGGCTATCGGCCTCGGACTTTGTACTCTCGTAATAGTGGATGCAATGCAGCTCATTGTTCCAAAGGTATTCCAAAGGGTTATAGACAGTCTTGCCAGTGGAATGGCGACCAACTCCCTTCTTCTTAAGCTGGGACTTGTAATACTCGGACTTTATCTGGTTATGGGTATCTTCAGGTTCTTCTGGAGATATCTTGTTATCGGTTCGGCTCACAGGATCGACAGGAACATAAGGCAGGAACTCTACGATCATCTTCAGACACTGTCCCCGCAGTATTACGATCAGACCAAGGTGGGCGATATCATGGCCCATGCAACAAACGATATCAGCGCCGTACGAATGGCAACAGGTATTGCGACAATAGCGTCGTTCGATGCCATATTTCTTTCTCTGTCCAGCATCACCATCATGCTGATCATGAACTGGAAACTTACTCTTATCACCATGATACCGCTTCCATTCATCGCTCTGATGATGCTTAAATTCGGCGCTTTGATCCATAAGAGATTTGAATCCGTTCAGAAGGCTTTTTCCACCCTTACCGAGAAAGCTCAGGAATCCCTTTCAGGGGTGAGGGTTATAAAAGCCTATGGAGATGAGAAATCGGAGGACAGATTCTTCTCCGAGAAAGCGGAGGAGTGTGTCTTTCAGAATGTGAAGCTTGCCCGTATATGGGGAATGTTCCAGCCTATGATCGGTGCTCTCGCTATGGCGAGCATGGCAATACTGCTTGGCGCAGGCGGTTCGATGGTTGTGAAGGGCATCATCTCCCTGGGCGAATTCGTCGCTTTTTCCAGTTACCTGATGATGCTTATATGGCCGATGATAGCGATTGGATGGGTTGTCAATCTGCTTCAGAGAGGTGCTGCGAGCATGGACAGGCTCCAGAAGATATTCACGACTCTGCCTGATATCGTAGATGGCCCCGATGATGTCGATCCTGATCCAGCCATATTGGTGAAAAACCTTTCTTTCACCTATTCCGGAACCGAGATAGAGGTTCTCAAGGATATATCCTTCCAGCTGCCGGCTGGCGGGACACTTGGTATTGTCGGGCGCACCGGATCGGGCAAAACAACGCTTGTTGAGCTTCTGATGAGACTGTACGACCCTCCTGAAGGTACGGTTTACCTCGGGGGAGTAGATGTTCATGAAATGAAGCTTGCAAACATACGGGGAATGTTCGGTTACGTTCCTCAGGAGACATTTCTGTTCGCCATGTCCATTGCTGACAATATTGCCTTCGGCAACAATAGCATATCCCGCGAAATGATAGAGGAACTATCTTCTGTTGTTGATATAGACAGAGAGATACAGGGTTTTACCGATGGATACGACACAACTGTGGGAGAGAGGGGGGTTACGCTCTCCGGAGGCCAGAAGCAGAGGGTAGCAATTGCCAGGGCACTTGCTGTGAAACCCAGAATACTGGTTCTGGATGATTCTCTTTCCAGTGTCGATACCGAAACAGAAGCCGCCATTCTGAAGCGGCTCAAGAAGGACATAAGCGATCTTACGAGTATTCTCATCGCCCACAGGATAAGCACAATTCAGAATGCTGACAATATCATCGTAATGGATGACGGCAGGGTAGTCGAGCATGGAACCCACGATGAACTTCTGGAGCATGACGGATTCTATGCTGAGCTTTTCAGAATGCAGCAGCTGGAGGAGGAAGCGAAGAAGGAAGAAACCTCTGATACTGAAGGAGGTGAGGACTGATGCACGGTAGTCCATTTGTAGAAGACGCTGCCGGAGGGAAGCTGTACGACCGCGACCTGATAAGGAGGCTGCTTCGCTATGTGAAGCCGCATCGGCGCCTGATCTTCCTGGCCATGTTCTTCATGGTGGTAACCGCCGGGATCGAGCTGCTCATCCCATACATTACAAAAGTGGGAATTGATAATTACCTGGCGAAGCTCTATCAGATTTACTCTGCTCCCGAGGCGGTATGTACGGAATTTGTTGAATCTTCTGTGGATACAACAGACTTCATTCCCGTTTCAGCGGACACACTTCTCCTGGTCCGGAAATCTGCGCTCGACAGAATGGACCCCGCGCAGCGGGTTGAGATGGAAGAGGAAGGCAACCTCTCAAGGGAGACGTACTACCTCTTTCCGGCGGACAGGTACAACGATCGTACGGGCTCCGTCATGGACGGATACTGGCTTGTCCCGGAGACGGAACTCTCCAGTGTTTCCATATCTGTGATTGTAGATGTCAGAGGCGATGATATCGCCGGTGTAAGCAGGCTCGCATGGATACTGGGTTTGCTGATACTCATCAGCCTGGCGGCCGGATACGGTCATGTGATGACCCTGGTTATTGCGGGACAGAGATCCATGTTTGATGTTAGAACTGAGCTTTTCAGGCATATTCAGCGATTGTCACTCAGTTTCTATTCACAGAACCCCATAGGCAGGCTTGTTACCAGGGTAACCAACGATATAGAAGCTCTCAATGAAATGTTCACCGCAGTTCTTGTGAACCTTGTCAAGGATGTTATTCTGATAGTCGGTACAGCCATTATCCTCTTTCTGCTGAACTGGAGACTCGCCCTGGTATCCCTTGCAGTTACTCCTGTTTTCATAATCGTTACTGTGATCTTCCGCGTAAAAGCGAGGGGCGCTTATAGAGCTGTAAGGAAGTTCCTGGCAAAACTTAACTCCCGGCTGTCGGAGGATCTCAGCGGAATCAAGATCGTTCAGGTTTTCAGGCAGGAGAAAAGGCGCAGGGACGAATATCAGGAGACCAACAGAAACTATTTCAAAGCTAACATGAAGCAGATGGTCATCTTTGGTGTCTTCAGACCGCTGATCGAGATAACAGCGTCCGTCGGTATCGCTCTTGTGCTGGTTTACGGTGGAGGCAGTGTTCTCAAAGGCGGTCTTACAATAGGTGCGCTTGTTGCCTTCATTAGCTACGTAAGACAGATGTTCCAGCCACTTGCTGACATAAGCCAGAAATACAACATAATGCAGAGCGCCATGGCTGCAGGGGAGAGGATATTCGGAATACTCGATACCGAGCCCGAGATAGCCGATAAACCTTCCGCAAAGGAAACAACCATGACAGGCGCTATCGAATTCGATAACGTGACCTTCTCCTACGAAACTGACAAGAATGTACTTCGTCATATCAGTTTCAAGGTTGAATCAGGGAAGAGTGTTGCGCTGGTAGGTCCTACAGGAGCAGGTAAGACTTCCATAATCAGCCTTCTATGCAGATTCTACGATGTTGATTCAGGCAGGATACTCCTGGATGGTATCGATCTCCGGGATCTGCCGATACAGACGTTGAGGGAAAGCATTTCCATAGTCCTGCAGGACGCATTCATATTCAGCAGGAGTATAGAGGACAATATACGTCTGGGACAGAATCTTACGAGAGAAGAAGTGCGGGAAGCCGCGGACATGGTTCAGGTCACACCATTCATAGAGAAACTGCCGGAGGGTTTTGATACCGTAATGGCTGAGCGGGGAGCCACCCTTTCAACCGGACAGAAACAGCTAATCTGTTTCGCCAGAGCTCTTGCTCACGATCCGAGGATTCTCGTGCTTGATGAAGCCACGAGTAACGTTGATCCTGCAACTGAACAGCTGATACAGAATGCCATAGATGTGCTTATGAAGAATCGTACCAGTATAGTGGTAGCCCACAGGCTCAGCACAATACAGAAGGCTGATCAGATACTGGTAATAGATGACGGAAGAATCCTTGAGCGGGGCAATCATCAGGAACTGCTTGCAAGAAGAGGTATCTACTACAATCTCTACCTTCTTCAGTACGCGCCGAACGATAGTTCCTGATCCTTGATCGTCAAGCAGCAGGAATTCCATCACTGAATCGGGGGCGGGAATGGATGAAATGACAGTCAAAGGTTTTCTGAGAACGTCAGCTATGATCCTGTCACTGTTACTGCTTATCCTATCCGGCTGCTCACTTTTAACATCACGTATCAGTGTTCACGATCGCTTTCTGGTGTCGAATGATAATATCATCACGGATATAGTAACCGGCCTGCAGTGGAAAATCGGCCCGGACAGAGATTTCGACTGGTACGAAGCCGGGATATGGGTTGCAAGCCTCGAAGGTAACTGGAGGCTGCCGTACCATTACGAGCTTGATGACCTCTACGATGCGGATATTTCAACGCTGAACTGGGGTCCTTTTGACAACGCCGGGTGGCTCGTATGGTCCGTGGATTTCACACGCAGGAATATGTGCTACCGGTTCAGCTTCGCTCCCTACGATATCTATCGGGGTGCTCACGCAGTAGCATCTGGAGAGCGTGTTTTTGCGGTGCTTTCTCCTCCGGGTTACTGGATAAACGCCCAACGTACATTCCGCAGTTTGATCCTATGCGGTTTTCCCTTGTTTCGCCTATACTCAGGATAGTATCGAATCCTTCATTCTGGAAACCATCAACAAGTTCATCGGCAGTCTCCGGGAAATCAGGGTCTATAACACCGACAAGCCCACTACTCACGGAAGAATGCGTCGGATTGACAGGAGTCAGCTTAATCATGAAACACTCCGGTGAGAAATGATCGGCTATCACTGCCGGGTCCACCGGGTATCCTCTGACAGCCGCGAAGTTCAGGGATATTTTTCTGTCACCCGGACTGAAGAATTCCCCGCCCCATTTGCTCATTTCAGCGAAGCTCAGTGTACTGCAGGGCACCAGTTCTCTTCTTGCATCTTCAGAAGATGTATGGATGGAGAACTGCATCTGGAATTTACCATTGCCGTATAACCTGTTCTTAACTTCTGTCAGTTTTCCCCAGAAATCATCGCAGCCCCTCGGGGCTATGGTTGATATGCTCGGCAGGAGTCCCGGAGCATCGTAAACGAAGGGCAGTTCGGAAAGAACATCCAGAACAGCTGTGTTGAAAACAGGGTCACCCATTCTTGCGAATTGAATCTTGAATTTGGAAACGGGTATTCTGCCGTCACTGTATCTTTTTCGCACCATGTAATCTATCTGCCCGATTATTTCCCCGAACGAGAGTTTTCCAGCGTAGGAGGTTCCGGCATCGCATATGGGACAGTTAACAGGGCAGCCTTTTAGTGTAGATACGATGAGTACCCATTTCTCGCTCTGAGGTATCGGTGGCTGGACCGATTCCACGAACTCGATAAGTTCACCATCTTCAAGCTCGCCTATGTAAACGGTCGCGAGATCTGATTCTCCCCGTTGTCCTACGATTTTCACGACTTGCTGCTTCCTGCTTTCAGAAATTCAAATGTGTACAATGCCGCCTGGATTCCCTGACCTGATGCTATCGCAGCCTGTCCAAGGCTCCCAAGCGAAGCGTCTCCCGTAATATACAGACCATGTATTGATGTTCTGACATTTCCAGTGTTATGGACAAAGTCATTCACTATCCGGGGCAGCCGGGGTTCCCTGCCCACAGCCGCAAGCACAGCATCCGTTTCCAGGATCATCCTGCTTCCGGATGATTCAACCTCAAGACGGGTGATACCCTCCAGACTGGATGCCGATACGGGAACGGTATTATAAAGAATTTTAACAACATTGCGATTTTCTATCTCATCCCTGAGTTTGCCTGAAGCCTTGAGGCGGGAGCCTCTTACAAGCAAGCTGACAGATGATCCCCGATCTGAAAGATTCAGAGCATAGTCCGCTGCAGCTTCGCCGCCACCTATGATAAGTGTTCTTTTCGGTGGTTCAAGAATCAGATCAAGAACGGAGCGGTGTATTCTGACATTTCCGTCGTTCTTTACACTGAAATCCTTCGGAACAGTTCCAACCGCGACTATCACCGACCGGGATCTGATGTGTTGCCCGTTTCCGGATATCTCAAAAGCACCTCCGCTGAGAACTATCGAATCAGCATGAAAACATAGTATTTCCAGATCATTGGCTGATAGAATTGAAATCAGCCGGTCTGCGAATGCAAGCCCTGCAAGAGGTCTTTCAAGTCCGGGATAGTTTTCGATGAGCCTTGCCTCGCGAATAAGCCCCCCCGCTTTGCCAAGGGTATCGACAAGAGCAACATCCAATCCAAGCCTTCTGCATTGCACAGCTGCCGCGCAGCCAGCTGGCCCCGCTCCGATAACAGTTATATCGTGCAAGGTTCTTCCTATCCGTCGCTGCAGATAGAAGATGTGCCGGTGATAACCGCGAAACCGCTGGCGAGGTTCATGAGACTTCCGATGTGAAGTTCTTCCGAACTGGTCGTAAGAGCATCCGCCGGAATGTACACTTCGTACCCCCTTACAAATGCTGACCTTGCCGTCGTCTCACAGCACATCTGCGTCAGTACTCCTGTAACAAGGACCTGCTCCAAAGATCTGTCTGCAAGAAATTCATCAAGATCCGTATTGTAGAACGCATCGTACGTATTCTTCCGGAATATCTTCTCACTGGAAAGGGGAGAGAGTTCAGTGATGATCCCGGATTCCTTCTTCCCGCAGTGGATATAATCGCCGAAGAATCTCCCCAGCATTCCAAGATCCTCAGAATCGCTGTGGCAGTGCCTGGTGAAAACAACGGTTCCTCCGATCATCCTCCAGTGTTTCAGAAGCAGGGCAATTCGGGGAATGATCGCTTTTGTCGCGGGCAGATACACTCTTCCAGCAGGATCGGCAAAGTAATGCAGCATATCCACAACCAGCAGTGCGCACTTTTCCGGTTTCAATATCAGTTGCGGCCTGTGATGTGTATACCTTTCTATCCGCGCCAGCCACTCTGAAAGTTTATCATCGATATTATCCAGCGTTACAAACGGTTCAGTATACATGATTGCGCAGAATCAGAATTTCTTGATCAGACCCAGGCCCACTCCTGGAGAGGCCCATACATCTCCACCCTCGATCTCCGCGGCGAGTATCCAGCCCGACCCGCTGCCGAATTCTATCATCGTGCCGAAAGTGTAGCTTACCAGTCCATCAGTGGCCAGGATATCATTATCGCTGTTGGCATCAAGAAAAGCTGCTACGCCCACACAGGCGTATGGTTCTATTACACCGATTCTTCTGGACAGAAACAGCTTGATCTCACCTGGATAGTATCCCCATAGATCCACTCCCAGAGCAATATCCGCAATGCTGTTCTGAGGCAGCTGCAGCTTGCCCCCCCAGATTACCAGAACTCCATCGTCATCTGTACCATCGGTTCCGATGAATGCGGCAACTCTTAGATGAAGGCCGATGCCGAAACGTGACGGACCCGCAGGCCATCCTGTTTCAACGATTATGCCGGGCATACCGTAAGAATCATCTTCATTTGAATCAACAGTCGTAAAATAGGTAGCACCTACCTTGAAAGGTACCACCCTTGCCGTCTCGAAAGTTCCCATGCAGCCTGCAAAGAGCAGGAAAACCGCTGCAATCGCAGCTATCAAAAGTAATCTATTCATCAGTAACATTCTGCCTTTCTTGTGACAGTATTATTTTTGACCCCCTCTGAAACTGGAATAGTATACACCTGATCTGTTCCTGCGGAAACCGGCAGTCTGTAAGTAAAAAAATCTACTGTTTGACATTCTATCAGGAACAGGATAAACTTCTACTAACAGTTAACCGGATGGAGTTTATGAAATGAATAAAATATTACTACCCTCAGTACTCTTCTTCCTTCTTTTACTTCTGTCCTGCGGAGACTCGGCGGTAAGCATGATGGACCCTGATGACGGGAATACACTATCTGCACCTGTTGATGACCCCGGACATGTCGAAATCTGTCATGACAACATGAACAGTCTGGCATCTGCCTGCGCGATGTTCTACGGTATGGAGAATCGATATCCTGAAGAACTCAGTGAACTTGGAACATCCGGAATTTATGAGAACTGGGATGATCCATGTCCCGGCTGCGGGGAATTGTATCAGTACAGCACAAATGTCATCGGAGATACTTATTCGATTATCTGTCCCATGCTCACCGATCCCAATCACGGATATATTATCGATGGCATACGCTCCTGGCCTCCCGGTTCCGGAGGAGGCATTGAGGGATGCCGCAGCAACATGATGAGTCTCGGGTCCGGATGCGCAATGTTCTATGGTTCTGAGAACAGATATCCTATACATCTGAAGGAGCTTGGCATAACGGGTGTTATGGAGAACTGGGATCTTGTATGCCCTGACTGCGGGGAATTGTACTCGTACTATTCAGACCCCGCCGGCACCACCTACGTGATTCAATGCCCCCTGCCCTGGGATCCCGGTCATGGTTTCATCGATGATGGTGTCATCAGCTGGTAATGACTTCATGTGCTAAGATCATTTGATTCTTCACTTACAAAGGATTTTATTCTATTTATGTCCTCGGTTTCTTTATTACCTTTGTAGTACATTTCTATGAGATACAGACGAAGCGTCTTGTTCTTGAATTGATAGACCACTCTAATGCCAGACCTGCTGCCTGTGCCTTTCAGGCTCTTGCATGCGAATTTTTTTCCTACAAAAATCCCCTCAGCTTCATTGCCCAGACCGCTGATTGGGAAATGACCTTGCGATTCGGGAGTCTGTCCCAGAACATGAACTGCTCTTATTGATGTACTAATGAATGTTGCTAAATCATTATCAAGCGTTCTGAAACGCTTTCTGAGTTTCTTGAGATCACGCTTGAAACTCTTATGTTCTATTACACTGTTGATCCCATCGAATTTCATCTGGTCTTACTCCAGAACTTATGCCTCCCCATGTTCTCCTGATCTCGTCGAGTACTCAGGTGATCTGTAAAAAACCGATTCGTAATCTATCTGAAATCCATCCCCGGTTATTATCCATGGGATATCCTTGTGGGAATATTCGCTGATCTGGGTTGCGTTCATCTCTCCGAGGCGGTTGAGAACATCATTGATTGTTTCAAGTTCAGTTGCAGATAGTATGGAGATATCAGGCTCCCTGCAAGGTAGATATTTAGTTTGCGGATAGTTGTAATACTCCTTTGCGACTCGAACCAGATCACCATTTTCCTCCATGGACTCAATGAGTTTACGAAAATGTGTTGGTGTAGGCCCATACTTATTCTTGATATAAGTTGCGCCTATCAGCTGCTCCTCATACTTCTCGTAATAGTCGAAATCGATGAAATACAGAATCTTATACAAAACTGTTTCACCTATGTTCGGTCTTGCACCGACCCTCGCAAGGATATAGAGAAGTACTTCTTTGAACTTCTGAAAATTGTTCTGTGGTATGCTGATTCTTTCTCGTTGTTTTTGAACTGAAGGTTCTTCAATCGCTGGTTCGATAACCTCCTCCGGTTTCAAGTCAGGATTGATCAGTTGGTCAACGCCGACATTCATCATATATGCAAACTTGATAAGTTCTTCCACACTTACCTTTCGTTTGCCACGTTCGATCTGCACCAGGCTGCTTCGGTTCATTCCCAACTTCTTAGCCAGCACTTTCTGCGTCAAACCAAGTTTTCTCCTTAACTGCCTTACATTCTCGCCTATACTCATTCATGCCCGCCTTTCATATTGCATCAAGTACATATAGTTGATAATCCAACATGTCAATGTAAGAAAATAGAACATATTGAATTAGTAGTGTATTCAAGTCATAATGTCTATAATACTTGACATTATGTCTATGATTAGTTACGTTTATGGAGAAGGGAGTTGAAATGAAACTGAAGAACAGGCTTCGGATCCTCCGCGCTGAAAAGGAAATCAGTCAGAAAGACCTTGCGGAAGAAGTAGGTCTCAGCAGGCAGACGGTAAACTCAATTGAACGGGGAAAATTCAACCCTTCGATTATTACAGCATTGAAAATTGCAGAGTATTTTGCTGTACGTGTCGATGAGGTGTTTCAGCTGGAAGAGGATGAGTAACATGAAATCAATTAAAGGCAATTACATTTTATCCTCCGCACTTTACCTTGGTACTGGAATACTATTCACTGTACTGAGTCTGTTCTGGGATACGAGTATACTTGTAAAAGGTCATTACATTTACATTCTGGGAATTTCAGCTTTGCCAGTATTAATTTCGATGTTTTTAATCGACAAAGGTTACAAACCTGATGAACGTGAAGATTACTTAGAAAGAAAAGTAGCTACATATTCGTGGAGAGTGATTATTATAGTTCTCTTCGGTATGTACGGGCTGCTGCGCAAATATGACCCAACTGCAAACTGGATCATTGCTCTGGTGTGCGTTGCTCTGATTTCAAAAGGTGTCTTCGGGCTCTATTTCTTCATTCGGGAGTAGTTGATTCCAGCGGAGGGGGGACTATCCTGTCTCCCATTATCAGGAGCCTGATGCTTTTAAGGAAGTATCTGAGTTTGAAATTGTCGGGTTTATCTCTGAGTTCGGGAAAGTCATCCATTGATCTGGTTTCCATAACTTCCAGATCAGGTCTCCATTCTATGTTTCCCGGTTTACGGATATCGAACAGGTAGAAGAATCCATTTACATATCCGGAAGAAGCATCCTTCATCTCAACCGTCAGGAGATAATCGCACCTGGCATCTGCCATGATATCGAAGGAAACCCGTCGTCTACCCTCTGGCACAACTATCGCTCTTCTTCCGCTCCCGAAAAGGAGGCTGTACCTGGCTTTGTCGGACGTGCGCTGGGGAGTTCTCCAGCAGGGCACTCCATTACGCAGGAACCACCTTCTCGCTACAGTTTCGGCAAGCAACACTTCAAGGAAATCCGGGGCGTCCGAACCGCGTGACTCCCTTGTAAGTTTCTTAACAAGCCGCGGTGGGATAAAAGCATTCATCGAATGTTATTCTTCCTGAAATATGTCCTTGCGCCATCATTGCATTTCGTCTTCCATTTTGGTAAATTCATACCCGTATATTTCATGAAATAATCCAGGCAACAAGTTAAGTACAGGAGAAAGCGTATGGACAAAAAGACAGCCCTGCATGACAAACATGTCGACCTAGGCGGCAGGATGGAATCCTTTGCCGGTTATATCATGCCTATCAAGTACACTTCGGTAAAGGAGGAGCATAATGCCGTCCGCTCCGGAGTGGGTATTTTCGACCTTTCGCATATGGGTGAGTTCAGAGTGAAGGGGAAAGACGCTTCAAAATTCCTGGATTACCTCCTGACCAACGATTCGGAAGTGGAACTTGGAAAGGCCTATTATTCAGCAATGTGCTACCCTGATGGCGGTATTGTTGATGATCTTATCGTGTACAGGATTGCCAACGATGAATACCTTATCATTGTCAACGCATCCAACATCGAGAAAGACTGGGCATGGGTGAACAATCATACGGCAGGTTACAGTATAGACCTGACAAACGAGAGTGACGAAACCGCCCTTATTGCCATACAGGGTCCTGATGCCGAAAAAGTGACTCAGAAGCTGACCGATGAGAAGCTTTCGGAGATAGGTTACTACGCTCACGCGTCCGGTGTATTTGCCGGAAAGAAAGCCCTGATCGCGAGAACCGGTTATACAGGTGAAGACGGATTCGAGATCTACATAAAATTTGAAGACGCGGAAGCCGTGTGGGACGCTATCATGGAAGCCGGTGAAGAGTTCGGGATAAAACCTGTTGGATTGGGTGCCCGGGATACTTTAAGGCTGGAGGTGGGATACCTTCTTTACGGAAACGATATGGATCACACAACCACTCCTATGGAAGCCAGGCTTGGCTGGGTTGTAAAACTGAAGACCGATAAGGAGTTCATAGGCCGCGAAGTAATGGCCAGACAGAAAGAGGAAAAGCCGGCCAGGTATATCGTCGGGCTGGAGGTTCTGGGGAAGGGATTCCCAAGGCAGGGTGCCGAACTGTTTGAAGGCAACAGAAAAGTCGGAGTAGTCACAAGCGGTTCCCTGGCGCCGGCCCTCGGGCATGGAGTCTGCCTGGCATTTATTGAAAAGGGTTTTCATAAGAAGGGAACCGAGCTTGAAGCCGAGGTAAGAGGAAAAAGAATTTCGGTAAAAACCGTCAAACTGCCATTCTACAAAGACGGCAGTAGAAAGTAACGCTAGGAGGAGAAATGTCTAATATTCCTGAAGGACTTCGTTATACAGAAACGCACGAGTGGATAAAAGACCTGGGAAACGGCGAATACATGATGGGTCTTACATTCTATGCTCAGGAACAGATGGGCGAGATCGTAATGGTTGAATTTCCCGGGATTCAGGATTTTACTTCCGGTGATATTCTGGGCACTCTTGAAGCAGTGAAAACTGCCGAAGATTTCTACGCTCCGTTTAACTGTAAGGTTGCACGGGTCAATGATGGTCTTGAGGATGAACCGGCCCTTATCAACGAGAGCTCTTACGAAAAGGGCTGGCTGATCGTTGTTAAAACTGATGATCCCTCCGGCTTCGCCGGACTTAAGAGTGCCGAAGAGTACTCTGAATTCATCGGTGAGTAGCAAGTGAGCAGATTCGTACCGAACGGCCCTGCGCAGAGAGAGAAGATGCTCCGCGCTATCGGCGCTGCAAAATTCGAAGACCTGCTCGAACCCGTTCCTGAAAAGTTCAGGCTGAAAGAGAAACTCCAGCTTCCCGAACCGCTTTCAGAGTTTGAACTGACCTGCGAATTCGAGGAATTTGCCCGAAAAAACACTGGAGCCGATCTGGTCTGTTTCATGGGAGCCGGAGCCTACGATCATTTCATCCCCGCCGCCGCGGACCATATTCTTCTGAGGAGCGAATTTTACACAGCTTACACGCCCTATCAGGCTGAGGTTAGCCAGGGCACTCTTCAGGCGATTTTCGAATATCAGACCATGATCGCAAGGCTTACCGGAATGGATATGGCAAACGCTTCCATGTATGACGGCGCATCTGCAGCCGCCGAAGCATGTCTTATGGCTATGCGGATCACCAGGAAGCAGAAGATACTTGTTGCCGGTTCACTCAATCCAGGATGGCTCGAGGTCATCCGAACCTACCTGAAAAGAGACGATTTCGAGATAAGCGAGATCCCTTATCTTGATGACGGCACCCTCGATCTTGCTATTGCATCCGAACTCATTAAAGATGGTGCTGCAGCAGCAATACTTGTTCAGTACCCGAACTATTTCGGCCTTATCGAAGACCTGCAGCCTGTTGCGGATCTGATTCATGAACATAAAGGGCTTTTCATAGTTGCCGCTGACCCCGTAGCCCTGCCCCTTCTCCGGTCACCCGGGGATGCCGGAGCCGATATTGTTGCGGGAGAAGGCCAGAGCATGGGAATACCGATGTCCTACGGCGGACCCTATATCGGTTTTATGGCTGCGAGAATGAAACTTGCAAGGAAAATGCCCGGGAGAATAATCGGCAGAACCACTGACCGCGCAGGTCAGACCGGTTACGTTCTGACCCTCCAAACCCGCGAACAGCATATAAGGAGGAACAAAGCCACAAGCAACATCTGTTCCAATCAGGCGCTTATGGCCCTCGCTAATGTGATCTACCTGTCACTGATGGGCGAGAAGGGATTCCGGGAAATTTCCAGCCAGTGTTACCACAAGAGCCATTATCTCGAGAAGAAGCTCCTTGAAATCCCCGGTGTTTCCAGAATTTTCGGGAATACACCGTTCTTCAGAGAATTCGCAATCTCGTTCCCGGTCTCTTCAATTGAACTTCGGGATAGAATGATCGAGCATGGTTTTCTTGCCGGTATTCCGGTCGTCGAACTTGGAGAGGGAGCCATGCTTGTTACCGTAACTGAAAAGCGTACCAGGGATGAGATCGACAGGTACATCGGAGCTGCGGCCCAGGTTTGCAGGGGAGGTTCAGCATGAAGACCGTATTTGAACTCAGCAGCCCCGGAAGAATGGGTGTATCGCTGCCTGAGCTTGATGTACCGGCAGCCCCCGATCTTCCCGCAGGACTCTCGCGCGGAAGCGAAGGTAAAACTGGTCTGCCCGAAGCAACTGAAGGACAGGTCCTGAGGCATTATGTAAACCTCAGTACCATGAACCATCATGTTGATAAAGGTATGTATCCTCTGGGCTCCTGCACGATGAAGTACAATCCGAAATTACATGAGAACCTTGCCAGGATCAGAGGTCTCTCGGGAATTCATCCTCTTGTTCCTCCCGCGCTTGCGGCAGGTTCACTGGAACTGATGTACAGACTTGGTGAATTTCTGTGTGAAATTACCGGTTTCGAAGGAGTGTCGCTGCAGCCAGCTGCCGGAGCTCAGGGTGAGTTCTGCGGTTTAATGCTTATTAAGAGCTACCACGAAAGCAGGGGAGAGCCGAACAGGAACGAAATCCTTATGCCGGATTCCGCCCATGGAACCAATCCCGCGACTGCAACCCTTGCCGACTGCATAGTTGTGGGAGTTGAATCCAATGAATTCGGTCTGGTCGACCCTGATGATCTCAGACGGAAAGTCGGTCCCAATACGGCTGCCTTCATGCTTACAAACCCTAATACACTTGGTCTCTTTGAATCCAGGATAGAGGAACTTACTTCTATTGTTCATGAAGCCGGCGGACTGAACTATATGGACGGGGCAAATATGAACGCCCTGCTTGGTATTGCGAAACCAGGAGAGATGGGATTCGATGTATGCCACCTTAACCTCCACAAGACTTTTTCAACCCCGCACGGAGGAGGAGGGCCCGGCTCAGGTCCCGTAGCCTGCATTGAAGAGCTTGCCGCCTTCCTGCCGGATCCCGCGGTCATACTTGAAGATGACGGTGGCTACAAGCTCTGCAGAAAGCAGAATTCCTTTGGAAGACTGCTGGCTTTCCATGCTAATACCGGAGTTCTTTACAAGGCCTACGCCTATATCCGGACTCTCGGGGCTGCAGGACTGAGGGAAGTCAGTGAGATCGCTCTGATCAACGCGAATTACCTGAAGGCAAAACTCGGAGACTATTTTGATAATCCCTTCGACAACGGTCCCTGCATGCACGAATTCGTGCTTTCGGGAGACAGGCAGGCAGAACAGGGAGTGAAGACGCTCGATATAGCCAAGAGGCTCCTGGATTATGGTTTCCATGCGCCCACTGTTTACTTCCCGCTTATTGTACACGAAGCGTTGATGATCGAGCCAACCGAGACGGAGAGCCTGGAAGACCTGGATTCCTTTATTGAAGCCATGATATCCATTGCGGAGGAGGCGGAAGAAAAGCCTTACCTCGTGACTGATGCTCCCGTCAATACACCTGTTCTGAGGCTTGACGAAGTGAAGGCTGTCAAGGATCTGTGTATTGTGGAACCGGTTAGGAGTGTCGGACAGGCCCCTGGAGAGGGAGAAAACCTATAGATGATATGAACGGGACCGCAGATCACATTCTTGAATGGGTATCCCATCCCGCTGCGGAGAGACCGGGCGCGACAGCGGTTTACGTTTTTATCATTCTGCTGTCGGGTGTTATGGCCACAATGGTAATGAACAATAATCCCTGGTGGGGAATGGTGGGAATAGCGGTCCTTTTTCTGTCGGGGTGGACGTTCTTTCTTCCACTCAGGTTTAGAATGGATAACGAGGGTGTGCAGAAGAAATCTTTATTCGGAAATGAGAAAAAAAAATGGAGCCAGGTGAAGAGTATTGTAACTGATAAATACGGTGTTCTTCTCAGCCCTTTCCCTCAACCCACCAGACTGGCTAAATTCAGGGGACTGTCTGTTCAGTTCTCCGGAAACAGAGAGGAAGTACTTGAATTCATCAGGACACATACAGCCGGGTAGCCGGGATCTTATTGATATCGATGGCGAAGAGGACTTCTCGGAATTCATGAGTAAGATCGCAAAGGAGATTGTGCAGCGCCAGCTGACCGTTCCCGCGATAATATTCCTTGAGACCATCAAGCCTCTTTCGTTTCTTGGAAACCAGGCTCTTATATTCGCGAACCCGATCGTCTCTCTTGTTGTACAGTCGGGTAATTATTACAAGTTCGTTCGAATGCTTGAAGACAGGGAAAATTTAGAGAAACTTACAATTGCAATAGAAGAGGAAAACGCTCTTGAAGTCCAGCGCCGGTCGGAGATGAAGGAAACTCGCCGGATGGAGAAAAAGAACAGAAAATCCTTCTGGAGCAGATTCAGTCGGAAGAGCGACTAAAAAGAACAAGGAGGGAGATGGCGGTGGCCAGCAAAGAAATCACCAGAATAATGGCGACTGACTGCGGCAGTACCACCACAAAAGCCATTCTTATCGAGAAGAAGGATGGCGAATTCCGTCTCATCCGAAGGGGGGAGGCACCGACAACGGTCGAAGCCCCTGCCGAGGATGTTACGAAAGGTGTACTGAATGCTGTCGGGGAGATTGAAGATCTGGAGGGGCGCAAATTCCTCAAAGCGGGTGAAGACGGTGTGCAGGTTTCCCCCGACAGCTCCGATGGAGTGGATATTTACATGTCAACTTCATCTGCCGGAGGCGGTCTTCAGATGACTGTTGCAGGAGTCGTGAAATCCATGACGGGTGAAAGCGCCCAGCGGGCAGCGCTCGGTGCCGGTGCCATTGTCATGGATATTGTAGCCTCCAACGACGGAAGGCTCCCCCACGAGAAGGTGGCAGACATAAGAAGGCTCAGGCCGGATATGATCCTTCTTTCCGGCGGTATAGACGGCGGAACGATAGATCATGTCATCGAGCTTGCGGAAGTAATCAAGGCTGCTGATCCGAAACCGAGATTCGGCGTAGGATACAAGCTTCCGGTTATATACGCCGGTAATAAGGATGCCAGAGAACCGGTAAAGGAAGAACTCGGCGAACAGGTTGAGTTGAAGATAGTGGATAACCTCAGACCTGTTCTCGAAAGAGAGAACCTGGGTCCCGCCAGGGATACTATTCATGAACTTTTCATGGAGCATGTCATGGCCCAGGCACCCGGATATCCGAACCTCATGAAATGGGCCGGACATTACGTTGATGGCTCCTGGAAACAGGTTCCGATTATGCCCACACCCGGTGCAGTCGGAAAGCTGATCGAGGCTGTCGCGGAGAAAGAGAACATAGAGGTTATGGGTGTCGATATAGGCGGGGCGACCACCGATGTGTTCAGCGTCTTCACGAGCGGTGAGGAAACCGTATTCAATAGAACTGTATCTGCAAATCTGGGCATGAGTTACAGTGTGTCTAACGTATTTGTCAGTGCCGGTTACGACAATGTTATGCGGTGGGTTCCGTTCCACATGGACGAGGCTGACCTTCGGAACAGAATAAGAAACAAGATGATACGCCCGACTACTATCCCGCAATTGCTCAAGGAGCTTATTGTAGAACAGGCGATAGCCAGAGAAGCTCTCCGGCTCGCGCTGGTGCAGCATAAGGATTTGGCAACAGGTCTTAAGGGAGTTGCTCAGGAGAGGACCATTGGAGACGCTTTCGAGCAGACCCAGAGCGGCGCGACCCTGGTCAATATGATGAATCTGGATCTGCTTATCGGATCAGGTGGCGTTCTTTCCCACGCTCCAAGGCGAAGCCAGGCTGCCCTTATGGTAATTGATGCCTTCCTTCCCGAAGGCATTACAATGCTTGCGGTGGATTCCATCTTCATGATGCCTCAGCTCGGTGTGCTTTCAGAGGTTCTTCCCGAAGCAGCAACCGAGGTTTTCGACAAAGATTGCCTGATCCGCCTCGGTACATGCATAGCGCCTGCGGGGGTTCTCAAGAAAGTTACGGTTCTGGCATCTGTCACTATGACAAAACAGGACGGATCTTCCATTGATCTGGAAATAGAACTTGGGAAAATGCACGTTGAGCCGCTTGGTGTGGGTGAGAAGGTAAACGCAGTTATCAAACCTGCCAAAAACCTGGACGTTGGAAACGGTCCCGGCAACGAATGGATCGGCGAACTTGAAGGCGGAGTTATCGGTCTCATCTTCGACGGAAGAGGAAGACCCTTTTTACTTCCCCAAGATGATTTGCTGCGGATAGATAAACTGCAGGAATGGTCAAAGGCTCTGAATATCTATCCCGAGAGATTCATGGACCTGGAGGGAGGCGAATAATGGCATTTGCATATACACCGGGCCTGAGAGTCGCTGACTGCACATTGGTGCGCAAGGAAAGAAGACTGCCGCTTGCGGGTGAGACACTCGTATCAATCGGTGATTCAGTCACCGCTGATACCATTGTTGCAAAGACGCATCTTCCGGGTAATGTGAAGATGCTCAATATCGCGAATGTAATGGGTCTTCCCCCCGGGGACATTCCCGAACTGCTTTTCGTTAAGGAAGGCGAGAGCATCGAGGAAAACCAGCCGCTCGGGCAGACGAAGGGATTTTTCGGGCTTTTCAAGAACACGGTGAGATCACCGCTTGAGGGTACGTTCGAAAGCTACAATAAAATTACCGGTCAGGCTGTTCTCCGCGAACCTCCCATCCCTGTTGCGATAGACGCCTATCTTCTGGGGAGCGTTACTGAGGTGCTTGCAAACGAAGGTGTAGTAGTTGAAGCTTACGCGACTTTCGTTCAGGGTATCTTCGGTGTTGGCGGAGAAACCAGGGGAGAGCTCAAGGTACTTACAGACGGACCGGCAGATGAGCTTACAGAGGATCTTATCGATGAATCATGCAGAGGAAAAGTGCTGCTCGGCGGTTCATTCGTATCTTACACTACTCTTAACAAGGCTATAAAAACCGGGGTGAAAGCGATCATCGTCGGCGGCTTTGACGATAAAGACCTGAAAGAGTTCCTCGGATACGAGCTTGGAGTTGCCATAACCGGCCATGAGAAGAAGGGGATAACCCTTGTTCTGACGGAAGGTTTCGGAAGGATGACCATGGCCAGCGAGACTTTCAAACTGCTGAAATCCCGCGAAGGTCTGCTTGCAAGCGTGAACGGCGCCACACAGATAAGAGCCGGTGTCATGCGTCCTGAGGTTGTTATTCCGCTTGAGGGAACTGAAATGGAAAAGAGTTCAGGTAAGTCTGCAGGCGCTATGGATATAGGCTCTCCCGTGCGATGTATCCGGGCTCCCTACTTCGGAAAGCTCGGTTCTGTTGAAGCTCTTCCTGCCGAGTTGCAGGTTCTTGATTCCGAAGCTAAGGTAAGGGTTCTTGATGTAAAATTCGATAATGGAGAAATCGTTACAGTTCCGCGGGCCAACGTGGAGCTTATAGAGGAATAATATTGTACTTATCAAACTATTAGTGAAAGAAGGATGTGCCCTGGTATCGACCGGGGCACTTTCTTATCACAGGTAAGGAGGGAGTATGAAGAACCTTTCGGCCTTTATGATTTTCCTGCTGTTATCCGCAGCCGGTACAGCCCTGGCCGATAATGCAGACCCGCCCGAAAGTGTCGTAACAGAGGCTGCGGAGGAACTGGAAGTTATCAGTGCAGTTGATCTCGAGGCTTCGGATACGCCGGAGGATGCTGGCGGTTCAGTCAATCTGACATGGCAGATGGAGACCGTTGGTTCCGACCCCGATTCACTCGGGGTCATAAGGAGCGGTCCCGAAGGAGAAGAGCTTATTACCACTCTGCCAGAGGGAACAGTCATGTACATCGATCAAACGGTGGACAACGGTACTGAATACAGCTACTGGATAGTATCCTATTCCGGAGGTTACGTTCAGGCCAGTTCGGAAGTTGCTGCAGCAATACCTTCCGCCCAGTGGATATACAGGGGCCGCATCGGTATGCTGATCATTCTCTCCCTGATGGCCGGCGTTATCATTTACTTTATCGAAAGCGGTAAGAAGGGTAAGGAACTCTTCATTCGCGAAATCGCCGGACTCGCGGCGGTTGATGATGCGGTTGGACGGGCAACCGAAATGGGGAAACCCGTACTTTACATACCGGGCATTATGGACATGGATGACATCCAGACCATAGCCAGTATGGTGATACTTGGAAGAGTCGCGAGGAAAACAGCCGAGTACGGTTCTTCTCTTCTTGTTCCCACATGCCGGAGTGTTGTCATGAGTGTTGCCCAGGAAGTGGTAAAGGAGGGATACATCCAGGTTGGAAGGCCGGACGCATATAATAAGGAAAACATACAGTACCTTACCGATGATCAATTCGGATATGCGGCTGGAGTGGACGGTATAATGGTCCGGGAGAAGCCCGCGGCAATATTCCTTCTTGGTACATTCTACGCTGAGAGCCTTATCCTTGCTGAAACAGGCAGGAGTGTGGGTGCCATACAGATCGCAGGAACGGCAATGCCGAGTCAGATACCGTTCTTTGTAGCTGCCTGCGATTATACATTGATCGGTGAAGAGCTGTTCGCAGCCAGCGCCTACCTGTCCCGGGAGCCAAAGCTTCTCGGAAGCTTGAAAGGACAGGATGCGGCGAAGCTCTTCTTCATGATACTTATAGTAATCGGTGTTGTCTCTGCCACCATAGGAGATTTCTGGTCTCCGCTCAAGAGCGTCGCGGAATTTCTCCGCAGGCTCGTAACCGTGAATTAGGAGGCTGGAATGAGACTGGTAATACCGCTGGCGATAACATTTACCGCCGGCATGATCATGATCCTGAATTTCTTCGTACCTCATCAGCCTTTCAAGTTTCTAGGGGAGAACCTTCAGGAATGGTACATGATCGTCGCTTCCGGAGCTATCTTCCTTGGGGTTATGAACCTGATGCATGTTCATTCCAGAAAGATAAGACTGAAGCAGAAGAACTGGAAATACAGTCCTGTAACCATAATCGGTTTCCTGCTGATGCTTGTTACGGGATTGATTTACGGAGTGGCGGAGAACATGCCGTTCGATTACCTTTTCATGAATATGGTCGCGCCTATGAGTGCTACGATGTTCAGCCTGCTTGCGTTCTTCGTGGCCTCTGCCGCTTTCAGAGCTTTCAGAGCATCCAACTGGAGGGCGACCCTTCTGCTTACATCGGCTTTTCTTGTCATGCTGGGTCAGGTTCCCATCGGAGCGATGATCTGGGATAAAATACCCCTTGCCAAGGTCTGGCTTATGTCAATTCCCAATACGGCAGGACAGAGGGCTGTGATGATCGGTGCTGCCATGGGGGTTGTGTCCACCTCGCTCCGCATGATCTTCGGGATCGAGCGCAGCTGGCTGGGGGGTGCTGACTGATGGCTGATTTTTACGAAAAACTGGGGAATCTCGATAGAAGGATAATCTTCGTTCTTATCGCCCTTTCGGTGATGATCCCCATAATATTCAATATGGTTTTTCCCAATCCCGTGGGCGCCGAACCCAGCAGGGATATGTTCGATTATGTAGATGCCCTGCCGGAAGGCTCGAATGTGCTTCTAAGTTTCGATTACGATCCTTCAACGATGCCTGAGCTTCAGCCCATGGCAGAAGCGATTGTACTGCATCTTTTTAAGAAGAACATAAATATCGTTGGTATGGCTCTCTGGCCGCAGGGTGCCAGCCTTGGACAGGATGCCATGTCAAGTATGGCGGACAGCCTTGGAAAGGTTCAGTTCGAAGACTGGGTAAACCTGGGTTACAAAACCGGAGGCGGTGTGATGATAGTCCGTCTCGGTTCCAGCATGAGCGCTGTTTTCCCGACTGACAGAGACAACGTCCCCTGGTCTGAGATCCCGATGCTGAGGAGCATCACCAATCTTGAAAGCTTCTCGCTCATAATTTCGCTGTCCGCCGGCGACCCCGGTATCATCCAATGGGTCATGATGGCGGGTGACAGGTTCGGGGTCCCGATAGGAGGCGGCTGTACTGCTGTCAGCGCGCCGACATTGTATACCTATCTTCAGACAGGTCAGATGGTGGGGCTTCTCGGCGGTCTCAAAGGAGCAGCCGACTACGAAACTCTTATCGGTATTGTGGGCGGACAGGCTGTCAGGGGGATGGCTCCGCAGTCGATAGCCCATGTTGTAATAATGCTGTTCATAATAATAGGTAATGTTGCATACTTCTTGCAGAGGAAGAAAGGAGGGGTGAAATGAATTGGGAAATACTTGGTATCTGGCTTGGAGCCATAGTAACGCTATGTCTTTACAGCTTCCTCTACCGCGATAACCCCTTCTACAAATTCGTGGAACATCTCTTTGTCGGCATGAGCGCCGGTTACTGGGTCATCTACAATATAGAGAACGTTCTAATACCCAACTGGTGGCAGAATATGTTCCCACCAGAAGGCGGATTCAACGGGATCTGGATAATCCCAGGTGTATTCGCTCTTTTCATGATCGCGCGGATACTTCCGAAAACAGCTAGTCTTTCCAGGCTTTCTCTGGGAATGATTGTCGGCGTGGGAGCCGGACTGAACATGGTCAGCTTCTTCCAGACAAATGCACTGGCTCAGGTGAAGGGGACCATATTCTCTTTAGCCTCGGGCGGTGTGTGGAGCATTTTCAGCAGCCTGGTGCTGGTTGTCGGGGTTGTGAGCGGTCTGGTTTACTTCTTCTTCTCAAAGGCACATACCGGTGTGGTGGGAAGGACCGCTAATGTTGGAATAACTATACTGATGGTCGCGTTCGGAGCCAGTTTCGGGTACACTATTATGGCACGCCTGAGTTTGCTCATCGGAAGATTCCAGTTCCTGCTTGAAGACTGGCTTCCGACAATTCCGCGCTTGCTGGGATTGGGCGGCTGAAATCTGTCGTAGGAGGTTGTCCGACAATGGGCATTGAGCAGAAGAGCCTCATAGCTGAGATAGAATGGTTTCAGATTTGAGGAGAATACTGGATGTATTTGACGATAATATGTGAGCATTATAGCCAGATATGTGGTTTCTTATGCCGATGCTGCATTATCGGACAGCCTCCTAGATCGGCTTGACGGGGCGCAAAGCCGGTCTTATGCTTTATTCAGATGGTATGTAACTCACTGAGGAGGTGTATTCTCAGAACTGTTCTAAGCTGTAATAAATAGCGTAACACCAAAGGTTTGCACAGCTTTTGAAAAAGTAAGAAGGAGGTGTCTCGAAATTGCTTTTTCACAGCTGAAGAATATTTTATCCGCATCATAGGTTGCGGACAGAAGAAAGGAGCTACAGCGGTGCGTAGAAAAGCAATGATAATGTCTTTTGCACTTGTGCTGTTCGTGGCTCTGTCAGTAACGGCAGGCACCACTGGAAAAATTGCCGGAAGGGTAACCGACATTTCAGGTAACCCACTGATAGGTGCCACCGTTATGGTCGTGGGAACTTCCTACGGCGCAATGACGGATGCTAACGGAGAGTATTTCATTATCAACCTTCAGCCCGGTATTTACACTATATCGGCAAGTATGATTGGTATGAGTGAGAAGATAGCAGATGGACTAGCGGTCGTAGCCGACCAGACTTCTCCAATGAACTTTTCCCTTGATCCCGCTACTGTCGGAATAACATATATGACGGTATCTGACTCAAGAGGAATGATCGAGATGGGCGCCACAGAGACCTTTCATGTGATTGGGCGCGAAGAGATCAAAACCATGCCGGTTGCGGGTATTGCCGATGTGGTAAACCGTCAGGCAGGAGCCACTGACCGTGGAGGCCTTCACATGAGGGGCGGTCGCTCCGGTGAGGTCACCTATATGGTTGATGGTGTTGCCCAGATGGATCCTACTTTTAACACATTCACCAGCAACATTCCCCTGTCCGGTGTGGCTGAAACCTCCATAATAAGTGGTGGCTTCGGGGCCGAATATGGTAATGCACAGTCCGGTGTTGTAAACATCATTACGCGCGAAGGCGGGCGCGATTACACCGGTTCTGTAAGCTGGAACGGTAACGACTGGCAGAAGCTTGGTATGGTCAGTGACTGGACCTGGGGTGGAACATCCATAGATGACCCTCTGGAATGGAGATGGAGTAACATATCACCATTCTCAGAAGCCAGAACGAATCTTGAAGCTACAGTTGGAGGTCCCGAGCCCTTCACATCATACCTTCTTCCCGCAATAGGGCTGGATATTCCTGGAGATATGAGAGTATTCTTCTCCGGGGAGTTCCTCGAGACCGGTGGAGGAATGGATGGAAGGTATGGTTACGGTTTTGATGACTGGCAAACCCAGTGGACCGGTAACCTGAAACTGACATACAAACCTAACCCCAAGACCAAGATCAACCTTACAGGTTTCTTTATGGACAACACTTTCGGTTACGGAATCGGCAACTGGAGTGCGTATGAAAGCCGTTGGGCTTGGCACCTGTATGAATTGCCTTATATCGATGAAGATACGCTCTCCGAAACTTACGGAGACACTCTCTCCTGGGGAGAGGACATCCTATGGGGGTGCCCCACATTCTTCAGACAGAACTACAGTGTTGGCGCAAGTGTCACCCAGACTCTGAGTGGTGCCACTTTCATGGAGATAAGGCTTAACCAGTTCGAGGCTGCCAGGGATTACAGAATCTATAATGATCCCAGTGATACCCTCAACACCACCGAATTTTACGGAGAGGATTTCAGCTGGGAAGACTGGCAGAGTGTTACTCCAACTAGAATTATTGATTTCGACGGATTCTACAGAGGCGGAAGAAACCGTTCCGTCTGGGGGGAAAGAAGAAGTACAACTTCTACTTTCAGAACCGACATAACAAGCCAGATTAGCCAGCAACATCAATTGAAAGCCGGTTTTGAAGCCCAGTACTTCGATGTATTTGACTACTCTGTTGACCTGGCCTCGGGAGGGAATATCTATGCCCAAAGGTATCATATATTCCCTAATTCCGGAGCCGCCTACATCCAGGACAAAATGGAATACAGGGGAATGATAGTCAATGCCGGTCTCCGGTTCGACTACTTTAACTCGAACTTCGATGACTACCCCGCTGATCTTACCGATCCTATCAATTCGGGAGTAGCTCCTGGAGAACCTGGCTATATTAAAAATCCTATAAGCGTTCCCATCAAATACCACCTGAGTCCCAGAATTGGATTCTCTCATCCGATTACCGAACGCGATGTACTGCATTTTACTTATGGTCACTACTTCCAGACGCCACAGTTCGATAGAATGTATGGTGGTGCGGATTACAACC
Source organism: Candidatus Fermentibacterota bacterium (assembly GCA_030592645.1). GTDB lineage: Bacteria > Fermentibacterota > Fermentibacteria > Fermentibacterales > JCC-6 > Aegiribacteria. Next base: position 40,625 of record JAUVIR010000010.1, read on the forward strand.
TTTCCGGTGCGTATCCTCAGGTAGGAAATCCTGACCTCTCAGCTGAGGAAACGATTTCCTACGAGGTTGGTGTGAAGCATATGTTCGATGATGTCACAATGATAGATGTCACCGGTTACTACAAAGACATCACAGGCCTTCTGGATATGCAGAAAAACTATTATACAGCGCTTGAATCTTACGACCTCTTCATCAATGGTGATTACGGAAACGTAAGAGGAGCCGAGTTCAATTTCATCAGACGTCCCAGTGATTTCTGGTCAGGCAGCATCAACTACACGTATTCAGTCGCAATGGGAAAAAGTTCCAACTCAACTCAGAACTACACCTATGCATGGGCTAACTGGATCGTTCCCAAGGTTGAATCTCCTCTTGACTGGGATGAGAGACATCGTGTAAATGTGGAATTCGATTTCCGCATTCCCAGGGGTGAAGGACCAAGACTTGGTGACACTCCTTTCCTTGAAGGATTCGGTGCTCATGTTTCCTGGACGTATGGAAGCGGATTCCCGTACAGCTCAGCCAATCAGGGAACCGCGCAGCCTGTTATCAACAATAGTAGATATCCCTGGACGATGATGACAACCCTGAAGGTCAACAAAACTTTCTGGGTAGGTCCTGTAATCCTTGATGCCTACTGCCAGGTTAATAACCTCTTCAACAGGCAGAATATTGATACCATCATAGATGCGGGCTGGTACGACGCAGACCAGGACGGTAACGGAGAGCCAGATAATGATCCAACTGGTCAGTATAGCAATCCGTACGTATTCAGCAGACCCCGTATGATCAGGTTTGGTCTTGGATTTGAATGGTAAACTGAATTCTTCCGCTCAGCAGCGGTTGCATAACCGCTGCTGAACCAAAGAAGAAGGAGTGATAATAGATGCGAAAATTCCTGCTACTGTTCCTCGTGCTTTCTGCCGCCTTATGGGCACAGCCCGGGGAACCCGGTTCCGATGCCCCCGCAGGTGAAGAAACCGCAGAGGTAACGGAAGAGCAGACCGAACCGGCAGAAGAAACCATTGAGGAGACGGTTGTTGAAGAGACAATCGAGGAAACTCAAGAAGGAGAGGAGGTAGAGCGGGCACAGAGCGCCAGTATGGATCTGAAGGATCTTTTCATATCCGGTGGACCCTTCATGTACCCCCTTCTGCTTGCTCTTCTTATCGGTATTGCCGTATCGGTCGAAAGGTTCCTTTCATATAGAAAAGTAAAGATCAATGTAGGCTCCTTCCTTGAAAAAATGGGTGGCTTCATCCGCAAGGGAGATGTTAAAGGAGCCGAGGAACTGTGCGAGCGCACAAGAGGCCCAGTGGCGGCAATAATGCACGCCGGTCTCCTGCGCCACGATAAAGGGCTTGAAGCCGTTGAGAAAGCGGTTGAGAGTTCAGGCGGAATCGAGATGGCATACCTTGAGAAGGGTATAGTCGTACTCGCTTCGGTTTCGAGTATCGCTCCGATGCTGGGATTTCTCGGAACCGTTTCTGGTATGATCAGAGCCTTCGGTGAGATAGCCGCCGCAAAGAACGTTGAAGCAAGTCTGGTCGCCGGTGGTATTCAGGAAGCACTGATAACTACCGCTACAGGTCTTGTTATAGCGATCCCGATCCAGATATCGCATAACTACTTCATATCCAGGATCGGTAAGTTCGTTGTTGATATGGAAGAGGCCAGCATATTCCTTGTGGATACACTGGCTGAAATGGAGCACCTGAAGCAGCTTTAAGGAGCATGGATGCGGATACGTAACAGACCGAGAGCAAGCGGGGCCATCCCCGACGCCTCAATGTCCGACATTGCATTCCTGCTGCTGTTGTTCTTCCTGGTCACAACGACATTCGAAGTTCAGAAGGGTATCTCCTACAAACTTCCCAAGAAGCCCGACGAGACAACCGTAGAGGTTGTAATCGACGAGACTAACAGGCTTGTCATGACCATTAAGCAATGGGGAGCCCACGAGTATGTGGTACTGATCGATCAGGCACCGCCCGATGGTCCCCTGCAAAGAGCAAGAGCTGGAGAAGATGTAAGTCTCCAGGACACAACTCTGCAGAATGGTATAAGAACACTGGCTGCGCAGAGGGCTGAGGCCATAGACGCAGTCCAGAGCAGGCTTTTGAATAACCTGGAAGTTGCAAAAGGTCTTCCATCCGGAACTTTCAGTTCCCTGGAAACCGCTATTGCCGCGGAAAATCTTGTAGCCATGATACGTCCCGGGATCATAAGGACGTATCTGGGAGCAGCCACCCCGATGGAGACTTCCCAAGTTTTCGGTGAAGTCGCCTTCGGAGATACACTGGTGCTTTCCGATGCAAGACAGGGAGACATAGCATCTGCGGTAAGAGAAAGCGAGCTCGTAGTAATCCTCAAGTTCTTCCCTGACTGTGATTACGAGGGCATGGTACATGCTCTTGATGTTCTGCGCATGAACGGTGTAAGCAGAACGGGAATCACAATTCAGCAGCGGATGGGAGGTGGCGCATAATGAAGTTCAAGAGCAGAATGAAAGTTGGAAGTACAATTTTCACGGGAACTATGGCTGATATTGTCTTCCTTCTTCTTGTATTCTTTATGGCTACCACCCTTTTCAAGGAAGAAGGCGGATTGAGGGTTCGTTTTCCCCAGGCGCATCCACAGGTAATGAGCGAACTTGGAAAACAGTTCCTTACCGTGACTGTCTGGATTAAGCAGAGCGATCCGGGGAACGATAACAGTGAACTTATTGCGAGAATCGGTGATTACGACATGCCTGTCGATCAGGTTGCCGAACAGCTGAGCCGATTGAGCAGTAAGTTCTGGCGTGAGCAGAATCAGAAGCTAGATGTAGTTGTGCTCAACGTAGATACAAGAGTTCCTATGGAAGATATTGTTGGTCTTTTTAACGACATGCGGTTCGAGGAAATCTACAGCATTCAGTTCAATGCTGAAGATCTCGGACTGTACAATTGAAGGGGGGAAAATGACTGAGAACAGATCGGACTCCAGAAATTCCTCCCTGAACTTTGAACTGGGAGTAGTGATCGGACTTGCCATTCTGTTAGTCTTCTTCGAGCTTATCCCGGCTGGTGAGATGGGCAGGCTTTCTACCCGTACATCAGATTCCGAAATGGAAGCAGTGGAAACGGATATCGCTTTCGATGACACTGTCGAGGAACAGGAAGAGGAAGTCGAGGCAGAACAGGAAGAGTTGGAGCAGGAAACCGAAGAAATGGTAGAGGAAATCAGTCAGGACATAACTTTGTCCCTTGATGCCGATACAACAGGACTGTCAACGGTTGAAACGATTGAGCAGGGAGAAGAGCTCAATCAGGGTCAGACAGAGGAAATGGGACCGCCGCGGTTCATGCCTGCAGAGGTATTTCCGGTCTGCACCTACCAGCCTCGTCCGGATTACCCGGCGATGGCTGCACAGGCCGGGGTGGAGGGAACAGTCACCCTCTGGGTGTATGTAGCCTCCAGCGGTTCAGTCTCTGATGTAAGGCTGTACAACTCCAGCGGGGTTAACTCACTGGATGATGCGGCACTGTCAGCGGCATGGAATACAAGGTGGACACCAGCTCAGAATAACGGTATTCCGGTAGGTGTCTGGACAACGTTTACTGTTAATTTCACTCTTGCGAATTGATGTTAACTTAATGAAGATCGGAATAGTAACTATTACAGTAGATCGCGGAAACTGTGCGGGGGATCCACGATGGATCTCTCAACAGGCGCGAAATATGAATTGGAGGTGAAAGAGAGTATGAGGAACTCTAGGTACACATACGGGTTCCTGGTACTCACGGTACTTGCAGTGTTCACACTGACAGGTACCGGCCTTGCGAGGGAATTGGGAGAAGCTGCAATACCAGCGAATACAGGGACGGATCAGTCCCGGCCGCCGGTGGTGGCTACCCTTATGAACCTCAGCAACGTTTGGAGTGCCTTTTTTAACGTGGGCTTAATGGGTGATCCTGATGCGAACTATCCGTCCATGGAATGGCCTGGCGGAGAGGGTAGCGGTTATCTGTACGCAGGCGACTTTTGGAGCGCCTGCTACGGACCCGTATCCGTCTGGGGAGATTCAGTCGGTTACTGGGCAAGTCTAAGCGACTTCTCGACCGGTTATGAGTATCGACCCAGTGTCGGCTACCCTGCTGAAAAGCTCAATCCCGGACCGGTAGCCCTTGAGGAAGTCCATTACGGCTTTGATGACTGGAGTCCATCACACAACTCCGACTCTTACGGACTATTTGTCTATCAGGAAAACTACGACTGGGGAACTCCCGGCTATAATAACTTTATAGCCACACAATACGATATACTTCACTTCAGTGATGAAGGAAATCCAGGAGTGCCTCTCGGTGGGTTCGTAATGGCCATAAGAGCTGACTGCGATGTGGCAACAGCTGATATCACAGAGTGTCATATCGATGATCTTGTATACTATGATGGCCATGCCATCTGGTGCAACGATCCTATCGCGACCTTCGAATACGAATTCGATGGCGGTCTGAAAGCCAGTGAGCAGGACGAATACACTTATCAGCAGAACCCTGACAATCCGCTTCCCGAAGACGACCCTCAGAACATCTACTACCACTACAACTACGCCGGTTCGGATGGGATTATGGATAACGATATCGACGGAAACGGTGTAAGTGATCATTTCACCATTCTGTTCAAGACGATGGTGGCAACCGGTGATACAGTCTGGCTTCCAGCCAACACTGCAGGGCTTATCCCCTTCGCGGACGGAATGCCATTGAATCACTGGGAGCAGACCGTAGGCGATACCATCTATCACGTTGTCCCCAGGAACATGAGCTACATGTGGGACAGCGACCATCTTGCGTCAAGCGCGGATGATAGTGGTGAACCTGCAATTACTCCTCCCGCCAATGGTTTTATTGGTTGGAGACTGCTTGATTTCTATATCGTTAAGGCTGGCGGAACCATCGAAAGGCCTATCGATGTATACGATTATCCGATTCCTCTATCTCATTCCTGGTGGAACTGGGAAAGTGATCCGGGTATTGATCAAGAGACTTACAATTACATGTGGGGTCAGAACCCTGATATAAACGGTAGACACAGCGGTCCCATGTATCTGTCAGGTTGGATCGGAAACGAATACACACCTGCAGCCTTTGCACCAGAGAATCCAGGACCTTTCCCTGTTGTTCATAACAATCCGAAGGCCCTTGGATATCCCGTGTTTGACTACAGGTTCCTGATAACTGCAGGTCCGGTCAACCTTGAGGATGGAGACTCTCTTCATGTATCCGGTGGATGGGTTATCGGTCTTGGTCTAGCAGGACTTCGACAGGCATCTGATGACATGCTTGATGCATTCTACCGTGACGGTGGATGGGGTGTACCATCTCTTCCGCCTACACCTGTCCTGTTCTACAGTGCAGGTGACGGAGAAGTACAGCTCGAGTGGGGTTCGAATGCTGAATCCTACAACCCGCTGGGTGGATACAATGTCTACAGAGCAACCTTCGAGCCCTCAGGCTGGACGCTTGTTGCTTCTCTGAACACTGGTAATTTCTCATACACTGACGAATCCGTTACCAACGGTTACCCCTATTACTACGTTGTATGCTCATACGATTCCGAAACGGAAGTCGAGAGCACCAAGTCCAACTACAAACAGACGATAGAGGGAACTCCAATCGCTGTAGTACCTGTAGGCGGGCCAAGTGCCAACTGGATAGAGAACGTCAGTGTTGTTCCTAACCCCTACAGGGGTTCGGCCGCATGGGAGCAGACATATCTTGATAAGATCGCTTTTATCAATCTGCCGCCCATGTGCAATATTCACATTTACACACTTGCCGGAGATCATGTGATAACCATTGAACACGAAAGCTGGAGCGGAAACGAAGGCACAGCATTCTGGGATCTGGTTAGCAGGAACGATCAGGAAGTAACGTCAGGTCTCTACATTTATCGTGTTGAGACAATGACTGATTACGTTATCGGCAAGTTTGCCATAATCAAGTAGGAAAGGAGTGACCATGAAGTTTACAGGAATTGTCCTGACAGCAGCGGTCGCCGTTTTCCTGCTGTTTCCAACTTCTGTTGAAGCCAGCTCTTTCGCTAAAGTAGGGACTTCCGGTGCGCAGTTCCTGAAGCTGGGACTGGGTGCACGCGGAGCCGCGATGGCTGGTGCTTTCATAGCCACCGCTGATGATCCTAGCGCCGCATTCTGGAATCCTGCCTGTCTTGTAAGGGTGTCTGGAACACAGGTGCAGTTTACAGGTATGCAGTGGTTTGCGGACGTAATCTACGGTGGCGCTATCGTATCCCATGAGTTCGATGGGATAGGAACCTTCGCTGCTCAATTCGCAATGCTGAATTCCGGTGATATGGATGTAACAACTGTTGCACAGCCTCAGGGGACGGGAGAAACCTTCACATGTACCGACATGGTAGCAAGTCTCTCTTTCTCCAGAATGCTGACTGACAGGTTCAGTGCTGGAATGACAGTGAAGTATGTGCGGGAACAGTGGGATGATGTTTCCGCCGCTGGAATCGCTGTTGATATTGGTACTTTGTACGATACGGGCTTCAAAACCCTGCGTATAGGTATGACAATTCAACACTTCGGGGGAGAGATAACTCCCGATGGAGAATACACAACGTATTACAGCGGTGGTGATTCAACGGAAACATACGAATCATACTCAATGCCAATGGTTTTCAAGCTTGGTATGGCTATGGATGTTATCAACAGAGGCCCTCATTTTCTGACGGTCGAAGTTGACGGTATCCATCCCAGCGACAATGTCGAACAGCTTGCTATCGGTGCTGAGTACTGGTACAACAGCATGTTCGCCCTGCGAGGCGGCTATCGTATAAACACAGACGAAGAGGGTCTTACCGCTGGAGCCGGATTTAATATTCCGCTTGGTGGAAAGACGATATCACTCGATTATGCTTATGCGGACTGGAACAGGCTGGATATGGTTCACAGAGCCAGCCTGGGGTTTGCATTTTAGCTGACTTAGCAAAATACGGGGCAGGTAACGATCCTGCCCCGGTCGGAAGGAATGAATGACACTTCTTGCGATGGTACTTGCGGTTATCACAGGATTCCAGATCAACTGGAATGTCGAGCCTGCCCGCGGGCAGGAAGGAAGTACTGTACATGTCATTGTACAGTTCACAGAAGAGGACCTTCTCTTTGTGATGGAAAGCAGCGATGAGATTGCCTTCTGGGAAATCGCCGTTGCTGTAGATGGTGATTATGCCGCACGAAGCAGTGGATCTGTTATCAGAAGCGAGTTACCGCTGGAGGAGGAAATATCTATTTCCGATGTACAGCCTGGAACTCATCTTCTTACAGTAATGGTTGGAGATCTGGAAACAGGCAGAAGTACCGAATGGAAAGAAACCATTGAGGTTACTCTGCTGGACAGTGCGTCCTGGTCCTCAGGCAGCCTTCAGATCACAGGAGGACAATACCAGAGAGCTTCAGGAACTACGGGAGTCATCTGGAACGTTTATCCTCCCTGGAGAGAAGATGAGGAAGCTGACTCTCTTGATGCCGCGTACGTCCTCCGGGATAATAGCGATATCACCAGAAGAGAGGGCTGGATGGATATGGTGATCTCCGATGGAGTGTACAGAGGAGTGACATCACTTGATATCAGTAATCTCGACGCCGGTGAGTATGAACTGCTCGCGGTTATCGTTTCTGATGATGAGATAGTTATTGCCTCAAGAACAGATCTGAAGCTGCTCCAGTCATGGGATGTCTGGGGAGAGGATCCTGATCTTACGGCAAGTCTGATAAGACCCATCGCCAGTTCCTCAGAATTGAGAGAACTGAATGGTGCTGAAGGTCCATCCAGCAGAAAAGCTGTTATGGCTGAATTCTGGCAGGAAAGAGATCCAACACCTGTTACTGTCCAGAATGAATTCCTGGAAATGTATCTGGCAAGGCTCGACTACATAGAGGAAAACTTCTCAATGCTCAATACAATGGGTATCCACACCGATCAGGGCTGGGTTTTCGCTCTGTTCGGAGAACCCGATATGATTGACTCCAGACCCCTCGAAACATCTACTCTGCCGACTCAGGTATGGACCTACTTCACACCGCCTTTTGAAGTGTTGTTCATCGATCGAATTGGTTGCGGAACATTTGAGCTCGCAAATGGTTGGGAGGAGGTTATGATTATCCATGATAGGCATTAATCTACTCATCATGTTCGTCTTCTGCGCAGTTCTTGCAGGTTCAGATCTTGCGTCTGTAAGCACTGGGGATATCCGTTTTGGATTAGATACCGCATTGTTCAATTACACTGGATGCGAAACTCTGGGTCTTGAGATATATGAGCAGCTGGACCTTGATCAGCTGTCATCAGATCAGGACTCGATTGTGAACTTTACAACTACCCTTACGATGATCTCCGAGAATGGGGACACGACCGCTTTTGACCAGTGGAATTCCGAAACCCTCTGGGTGCCGGGAAGATCCATTGTCAACAGCACGGTTCTGCCGGTGATTCCGGGCAATTACTCTCTTGTAGTTACCATTACGGACACGGGAAACGGCAAACAGGGTGTAGTAACCCGGGATCTGACAGTTGAGCCCGTGGGAGTTATAAGTGAGATTGAACTTGCGCGCGCACTGGTTCCTTCGCCGCCTGAATCGACAAATCCCCTGAGAAAGGGAGAATTGCTTGTATTCCCGGCAGCTAATGGAAGTTACATTCTTCCAGAGGAACATATGGCGTACTATTACCTTGAGGTATACAACCTTGGTGGTAGTTCTATCCTGATGCAGGGACGTCTTGAGAAACCCTCCGGCGAAATCATTTTCGCCAGGCCATGGGTAACTATAGCGATACCTGAGGGAGCGGAAGCTGTTGGACTGGTAGACAGCCTTGATCTGCGTGTAGCACGCAATTCGGGTTTGTACACAGTCGTATTCGGAATCGTGACTCAGCAGGACACTCTTGAGGTGTCAAAGCAACTTATTGTCGGCAGAAATCTGGAATCAGAGAATGAATTTGTCGTTGATTCAGTTGCTGAACTCGATGAAATACCATTCCCTGACCATTTCAGGCTTATTCTGTCTCACACCGAGACGGATCTGTATGATAGCCTTGATAATGATGCCAGGATGAGGTTCTATACTGCATACTGGCAGGGAGTTCCAGGCCTGCGCCGGCAATTCGAGGAACGCTGCGCGGAAAGCAGCAGATATGCGAGTATTCAAAGGGAAAGCTGGAGAACCGACCGGGGACGGGTATACATTATCTACGGCCCGCCTGATGATATTGAGTCAGAACTCTTTCAGGGAGAACATGTTCCGTATGAGATCTGGTACTACTATGGAGGCGGGAACGATAATTTTGTTTTTGCTGACAGAAGTGGAACCGGAGATTACGTGCAGGTTTACTCCTCAGTTGAAGGAGAAGTCAGTTATACGAATTGGGAGAATATGATTTCGCCTGCCTCAGTTGGAGGCGGCATTTGAAACTCCTTGTAATGAAAGGTGATAGAAGAAAAATGCCTGAATACCGAAATGACAGAATAAGGCATTTGATTTTGTTCGTGCGGTTTACAGCCGCTGAAATAGGAGGTCTAATATGAGAATCTTTGCGGGACCGCACAGGACCGGTTTTATAACCGTCCTGACAGCGCTCCTGTTACCGGTACTGGGAATCGGTGTGGCAAGTGCTGATTTAGTTGTCGGGGAAACTGTAATGCTTAAAGTTCCCGATCTTGGTGAGTTCCCCAATCCAGTTGAGGAACATCAGTTCACATGCCGTGCCGTTACTGCAAATGCCTACTGGCTGGTACAGGATACCTGTTCAGTCGCAGGCACCGGCCCAGGAGTGCTCGATACGATTGTCTGGAACAACCTGATTACACAGGGACAACTTGACACTCTGACTCTCGAATTTGAAGGTGGCGGAGTCGATGTATATGGTACCGTCACCGAGTACTATGGTGCCGTACCGGATACAGATAACGATCCGAAAGTATGGATTGTAATGGCAACCATACGCGACTTATACCAGAATCCTCCCACAGACAGAAAAGTCATGGCTTACGTGAATCCTGCCGACGTTGACACAAGCGGCGTCAGCGGTGAATTCAACAATCATGACATTGTCTACATCAATATACATTCGTATACACAGAATACCTCGTCTCTTACAATTGCGAAGCAACTGAGGAAATTCTATATACCCAACGGGTTGGGGATGCTGATACGTACGGCCGTGCAGCCCACTGAGGAAATGTGGATTGTAAAGGGACTCGGTGCCGTATGTCAGTATCTATGCTACGGAATAACAAGAACTGATCCAGGTAACTACGGTCTCGCCTACAATCTGTTAATGTTTGAAAAGAATCCGGACATAGACCTTACCTTCTTCCAGTCCATAGACCAGGCTTGGGATTATGGAGTATCAAGAGCACAGGGTTTCCTGTGGTTCATGTACCTTGCCCAGCGCGAAGGTGATGGTATACTGGAAACTATCGCTCAGTCGACTGGTACCGGTATGCTCAACATAGCGAGTGCCATCGATCCGTCAGTACCGGAAGATGAAGCCATCCAGACTAATGTAGTTCCCATCTACAATGACTGGCTTATCTGCAACGTCACAAGCAACCTGAGAGACGGGATGAGCGGCGGAATCTACACCTACGATATTTTCGCGGATTCTGTCGATGCCTTCTCTCATGCCAAGCAGAACTCTGCCTTCGAAGGAAGATTCTCCGACGGAGACTATCCTCTTCCTGTATGGTTCTCTTCTGGAATGGCTGCAGCCATCTGGGCTCCGCAGCTCGATAAGTTCACCGGAGACTACACTGCAGATCCAACTGTTTACTTCAATGGAGCATACGCCGATGACATCGGCTCCGGCACTCTTATCAACGGCAAGTGGATCGCATTTATAGTGTCTGTCGATACTGTAACTGAAACGATAGTATCCGTTGAAGAAGCAACTCTGAATGAGCTGTACAACGGATCATTCGAGTTAGCCGGTGATGCTGCTTACCTTGTAGTAACCAACAATAACGAGGGTGGGCAGGCAACTCTCTCGTACGTACTGTCTCAGGACTCAGATGTTCCCGATGTACTTCTCGCGGTTCATCAGAATTCTGTGAACGACCAGTACATGACCCTCTACACTACTCTCTTTGATAGTATACCCGAGGGATTCGACTGGTACGGTCCGGTCTTCACCGCTTCAACCACCGACACCAGTAATGTACTTGAAATGGAAGAATTCTACGGTACCCTCTGGGACTGCAGATTCAGCGCCTGGACAAGTGGAGACTATACACTCCAGATAGCAGGATACGACGCGAGTGGTTTCGCTACCAGTACAAGCACGAACATATCGGTAGGATATGTTTCGTCTAACACTCTGTCGCTGAATGTAAATGGTATCAATCTTGACGTAATGGCCGGAGCAGCTGCTCCGGGAACCATGGTGAGTCTCTGCGAATCGGGCATCCTCAATCTCTCGATGAATACGCAGATACCCGTAGCTGATGTAGCGGATATGATGACCGGCATTAATGCCGGCCCTGTAAGTATCCCCGATATCAATGCGACACTGTCCTTCCCTGCCGAAACCTCTGAAGGTGCTGTATATCGTTATACGGTAAACGGATGGGAACAGCAGGAGAGTTACTATCAGGGTGGAAGAATGTGCGCAATCGTTGCTGAAAGCGGAAACTACGTTTACGGAGAGGCTCCAGGTGTTTACTCACCTGAGATCCCCGCTGAATTCCGCTTCGGAGGAACATTCCCCAACCCCTTCAGCGCGGAGGCTGCTATAAGCTTCTCTCTGCCCTCTGCAGGACGTGTCGATGTAATTATCTATGACATGAGTGGCCGTGCTGTCAGATCTCTTTCTGACACTGAGATGCAGGCTGCTGAACATACACTTATGTGGGACGGTCTCGATGAAGCTGGTAATGCGGTAGGTGCGGGAGTTTACTTCTGCCGGCTGCAGGCATGCGGAGAGACTATCACACAAAAAATGCTCCGGATAGAGTAGGAAGGAGGGAGAAATGAAACAGATACTAGCAATAGCAATCCTGAGCTCCCTCGTACTGCTTGGTGGTTGTGGAGATCAGCTTCCCACGGATCTTCCTGATGTGATCGGATATCAGGGATTCATTCAGCTGGGATGGGACTCCTACAGCGCCGGAAACTTCGAGATAGCACTGGATTACTTCCACGATGCAATTGACATAGACCCGACACTGCCTGAAGGCTACGTTGGCGCCGGCTGGTCATCACTGTACCTGCCTGATTACTGGAGAATTGCAGACGACTACTTCTTCATGGCAATTCAGAACGAGATCGGGTACTATCCTTTAGGCGGATACGCCGAATCACAGGTTCAGGATACTATGTGGACAAACTTCGAATGCCTGCATCCTGATCTGCCCGCTTCCGTGCTGGACCCCATACTCGCAGAGACTGCTGACTCCGGTCTTGTATGGGTAGGGGAACAGATAGAAGGCATAGTCGGCAGTGTTGATATGCCCTTCCGCTTCCAGCCGCTTAACAGCGGTGTGCTGGCCATGTATGTAGCTACCAACAGTTACACTACGCTTAATTGCGAAGTTGACAGTGTCGCCGGTGGATGGGTCTACATGACCGTTCCTATGGCAGCGATGGACATCGGAGGCGATGATTACTACACATGGATCAGCGTAGATGAACAGATCAACTACGAGTATCGCGTGTTCAATCAGACAGGCGCCGCAGATGGACAGATCTTCTGGGACGCTCTTGCCGGATGCTGCGTGCTGCAGGACATCAGAGGCGAGAATGGTGATCCCCTTCTGGGCTGTGTAACTGCCTGGGTGCTTGACGAACAGGTCAGCCCTTACATCTTCGGCTACGGTCAGATCTACGAAGGACATGAAGTAGTGTCCAACCTTCAGCTGAAGGGTACAGCCGCTTCGCTGGCCTTCGCTAATCAGTACTTCAAGTTCGCATGGTTTATATGCACGAGCGAGGGACTCGGTCTGGATCTTAATCCTGCCGATACCGATTTTGTTACAGGACTCATGTCCGTAATAGAGTTCATGCTGAACAACTAGATCGAGCTCGAAAGAGGAAGCCCCCCCGGCATTGCCGGGGGGGCTACTTGTTTGGGCCCCGGCTGACTCTAATAGGCGGGAGCCTCTATACTGAAGATATCGTAATTTGTATCTCCATTGATCCTGTTTGAAGAGAATACAAACCAGCCTGCTCCGGGGTTCCATGCAGGGTAGATATCATCTTCAGGATCATCAGTAACCGCAACGATACTGGATCCGTCGAGATTGCTTATCCAGATATCGTAATTACCGGATCTGTTGGAAGAGAAGGCGAACCAGTCATTCTCAGGTCCCCAGCAGGGATGGATATTATCGTATGAATCCTCTATAACCGCATGAGGATCGGAACCGTCGGGTCTAACAAGCCAGATATCCGAATGACTGCCGTAGGAAACCTCAAAAAGGATCCATTGGCCATCCGGCGAATAGGAGGGACGCAGGCAGTCGAACTGCGGGGTATAGAACTCAAAGGGAGTAAGAAGAGAATCTTCCTGATACACGGTTTTCCACAGTCCCCAGTAATCATTTTCATAGGTACAGAGAAGAAGGGAATCTTCATCCGCGGTCCAGGTGGGATGCAGGTGGTTCTTTGCATTGCTGACAACCACAAGCAGAGGACCCAGATTACCCGGTACTGTTCTTACGGTCGAGGTTGAGTCGGTATTGAAGGTTACATATACAATCAATCCCTGTTCATTACTCCAGCAGCCATTTGGACCTGCGGACTCATCATCATAGGAACCCGCAACAGCAATGGGCTCTGTTCTACCATCAAAACCTATGATGCATTCGGACGTTTCGAAATAAGATGTAAAGAGCAGCACGCTTCCTCCAGGAGACCATGAGAGAGCCGTATCAGGGTACAGGCTACCCAGGTAGAGGTAGGCTCCGTCGGGCCATTGCTCCGGTTCCGCCGGGCTGTCGCATGAAGCCAGTACTAAAAGGGTTATCGCAGATATTGCGAGGAATTTCATCATATAATGCTCCTGTCACAGGTTATTAACACAGTTATTGCTATTTGAAAAAGTATCAGCCTATTTCAGCAGGATTCTCTTTTTATGCGCGCGCCGAGATTCCGTAATCTTTCTACCAGATTTTCGTACCCTCGTTCGATCTGGTGGACGTTTCGAATGATACTGGTGCCGTCTGCACAGAGGGCGGCAGTCAGAAGGGCCATTCCAGCCCTTATATCCGGGCTGATCACATCTGTTCCATGCAGTGCGGATGGTCCGGAGACAACTACTCTGTGAGGGTCGCATTGTATTATTGCCGCACCCATTGCAACCAGTTTATCCACGAAGAAGAGCCTGCTCTCGAACATCTTTTCAAAGATCAGCGTTGTTCCTCTTGCCTGGGTAGCAACAACTACGGCTGTACTTGTAAGATCGGGAGAGAAGCCGGGCCATGGAGCGTCGTATACTGTCGGTATGGAACCGCCGCGATCCGGCTGAACAACAAGTTCAGCCGAGCCGTCGATGATTAGACATTCTGCGTCGGATTCGACTGAAATACCTAATTTTGAAAAGCCGTTCATTATAGGTTTAAGGATAAACGATGGTACATCCGGTATTCTGATCAATCCGCGGCAGCATGCTGCCAGTCCGATAAAGCTCCCTATCTCAATATGGTCAGGTGTAATATCATGTTCTGTGCCATGCAGCAGGGTATCCGATCCCGTTATACACAAGCGATTGGTTCCAATGCCTGTTATCCGGCTTCCCATCGAGATAAGCATATTTGCGAGATCCTGCACATTGGGTTCGCAGGCGGCGTTATAGATTACGGTGTCTCCGTCTGCCAGGGCTGCTGCCATTATCGCGTTCTCGGTTGCCGTGACCGAAGGTTCATCAAGGAATATAGATTCGCCGGTTAGCCCGTCCGTTGAAAAGGAGAGCATGCTGCCCGAGAAACCGACATCCGCTCCCATCTGCTCGAGGGCGAGGAAATGAGTGTCGAGCCTCCGTCTGCCTATGATATCTCCTCCGGGGGGCGGCAGCTTAGCGCGACCCGTTCTTGCCAGGAGAGGTCCCGCGAGAAGAATTGAAGCTCTTATCTCCTTGCATGCGGATGAATCGATGGTATCCGGGTTGATAGTGGATGCGTTCAGTCGAATGGAGCTTCCGCCGGGGCGGGTGACTGAAACACCGATACTGACAAGAAGCGCGATCATGGTTCTAACGTCCCGTATATCCGGAACGTTGTGCAGCGTAACATCACCGTCAGTCAGGAGGCAGGCCGCCAGAATGGGCAGCGCAGCATTCTTGCTGCCGCTTGGCTGGAGGGTTCCCGAAAGAGGATTTCCACCTTCAACTACGTATATATCCTTGGATGGAAGGTTCATTTACTTTTCCCCTTTCCTGCTGCTTTATCAAGGAGAGTATGGTAAAGATCCGGGTAATCAGCAGGGATCCAATCCTGTCTGAGAAGCCATCTGATGTAATCTGTATCCTGTGCGGCGATATCCTCCACCAGTTTCCCGCGGTACTTTCCAAAGGAGAATATCTTTACCTCAAGAGCCGATCTGGTAAACTTTACAAGATCTCCCCAGGTATCCTCCGATACAAGACGCATCCTGAGGATGTACTCAATAAGGGATCGGACAAGTTCCGTATCGAACATTGCCCTGTGCGCATCACCGCTGATATCTGCATCCAGATCAAAGCGGTATCTCAGGGCCTGGAGGGCATGGGAAGGTATGGAGGGCCAGATGTGCCGCGAAAGCCGCAGGGAGTCCAGTTTTGTCTCCTCCGGAATATTACCGAAAATGTCCGGAAGCTGTCTTTTCAATATCGCCAGATCGTAGGGCAGATTATGCGCGGAAATATAGTCGGCTTTGCTGACGATATCTCTGAGCTTCTCTGAAATATCCTCCAGAGATGGTTTACCCGTGAGCATGCCATTGGTAATGTGGTGAATTGCTGAAGCTTCAGGCGGTACGGGTTCCGGCGGGAGTATCAGCTCCTGAATTATGATATCCTTCCGGGGATCTCTTATAAAACCTTCGTAGGTACTGAGCAGGAATGCCACTTCGCATACATGGGCAGTCCCGGTGTCCACGCCTGTTGTCTCGGTGTCCAGATAGAGAATTCTGCATTCTTCATCACTGGAGACGGTGCCGGAAAAAAGATCAGGTTCGTTCTTCATAGTCATATTCTAATTGCGCGGGCGGGGTTTGAAAACCCGAAAAAACATGAACGCCTTCATTTTTTGGCATATTTCAGAAATCATGTATAATATTACCAAGTCAACAGTGCAAGTACATTGTTCGTAATTAGTTCAATTAGGAGGAATTATGAAATCTATGCAAATACTGGCGGTTTCAATTGCGGCTCTGATAGTCGCATGCGGAGCACAACCGCCGGAGGGGACCGCAGCGTCTTCTCTTGATGTGCTCCCAGAGGCTTCTCTCTTCTCCATAGCCATAGTCAATCCTGCAGTTATGATCTCATCGCTGGACGGTTACGCCTCAGGTGTTGCCCTTTTGGGCGACACCGCAGTCTCCGGGTGGCTTCTTACAGCTCTTGATTGTGCAGATATGGCTGAAGTGGAAAGCAGGCTGGGTGTCGATATCGATGGAAGCATGGTGTTCTTCATGGAGAGCATGATGCCGCAGGGTATAGGAGCGGCTCTGACAGTAACCGATCCAGCCATCTTCTGGGCGAATGTCGGGATCACTCCTGAACCCGGGGAACAGCTTGAGGGATACGATGTAAGCATGATTTCAGTTGATTTCGGGAATATATATTTCTGCCACACGAACGGACTGCTTCTTGGAGCCGGCAGCAGAGCAGGGCTTAAGAATATGCTTGAGAACATAGACGGCAGCCTTCCGCAGAATCTGCAGGATATTCCTGACGGAAGCTTCTGCATGCATGCGAATATCGAATCATTCGGTCCCATGATGGCGGGCCAGCTTGCTATGATGGAACCGCAGATTCTTGCCGGATTAGGCGCCGAGGGTACCATGGATATGGAACTCATGCAGAGGGTCATGGGTCTCTATTTCGATGCGATCGGTCTTATACTGACTGAAACAAAATCTGTGGATTGTGTTCTCTCGTTTGAGCCGGAGTTCATATTCGGAACCTCTTCCGTTGAGTTCGTTCAGGGTTCATCACTTGATGAATACATAATTCCTGTCGATATTCAGAATCTCAGTGGTCTTATCCCTGCGGGTAACGTGATGGTCGCAAGGGTAAGCCTTGATCCGTCAACCAGTACCGCCGCGATGAACGCTGTCTTCAATGCGCTGGGTTTGACTGATCTTCCCCAGAGCATGATCACTTTCTGGGCGGAAGCTGCAAGTAATACGGCAATGTCCATGACGATCGATCCGGATAATCCGATGCACATAGTAGCTGTCTACGAAATGCCCGAGGGTACGCAGCTCGAAGATGTGAAGGAAGCTTACGATATCCAGTTCTCCATGATGTCAGAGTTCATGGATATGCCCGGAGTTACCTTTGCAGACGTTCAGTATGCCGATTATGCAGGCATTGAATGGATCACATTCGGTATGAACATGGACATGAGCGCAATGCAGCCTGATTCTCTGGCAGAAAGTGTTCCGATGGATCAAAGTATTGCCTGGACAGCCTGGATGACAGTTGCGGATGGTATTCTCTATATGGAAATGGCTCCCGAACCGGTGACCGTACCTCTACTGCTGGACGGAACGTATCAGGGCGGGACTGCCTTGCAAATGCCGGAGATGCAGAACTTCTCCAGCACCTCCGAGATGGCCATGCTTCTCAATATTCCCGAATACGTGAATATGGCATTGGGGATGTCCGGTCTTGATGTGCCGCCTATCGAAGCAGATCCTGTCTGGATTGAAATGGAAGTCGATTTCACAGGTGGCGGTCTGACTCAGAATTTCAGATTTTCAGGTACGGAAATGTCCGCATTTATCGGGCAGGCGATAGGAGTGTTCGGAGCGATGGCTCAGTAAATAAACTACCGCACTGGAATGGATGCCGGCTGCC
>JAUVIR010000063.1 GCA_030592645.1 Candidatus Fermentibacterota bacterium
AACCGCAGCAGCGGAAGCTCTCAACGATACAGAGCTTGATGGACGCAGCCTTAGAGTAGATTTCGCTCACGATAAGCGCTAAAGCCAACTATCATGTATAGAGGAGGGCAGCTCACTGAGCTGCCCTTTTTCTATATTGCACAGAAAAGGGACGAACCTGCATTGAGTGTCAGGTAGATGTACATCAGCGTGAAATACTGAAAGCTCCATCGATGCCGAGGTCGTAGAATCTGCTGGTACACCAGATCTCATCGCGCTGTGGTAACGCAACCATGTCGAAGATATCTACGTACTCCATACCCTCATCGTACATCACATCACCGGTATTTTCAAGGCTTACCGTGTTGAAAACAGTCACAGTTTCAGAAAATGTGTACAAGTAAGCGAATACTGTATCCTGTTCCTCCAGGAGTGCTGCTGATTCGGGATAGGGAAGATTGGCTGAATACAGCGTAGCCAGAGTGATGGGATCACATTGGTAGAAAGTGCTGCTGTTTATGAAACAGAGCGCACCTGAAGAGGAAGCCAGAATATTACAATGGACATCTATTGATCTGCTGGCCGCAATTTCGAGTGTAATCGGATCTAATCTTCGAAGACCTCCAACGCCCCAGATGTATGTTCCTGAACCTTCCAACACCTGGCCTTTTGAGAACGCGTAGTCGAGTGTATCCGCAAAACCGATCGTTGACAGATCCAGTAATATGGAGCTGGAGCTGCCAACAGGATGAACAAGCGCAAATCCGCTGTTTGGAGGGACCAGCATCCCGTCACATTCAAAACCTACCTGCCGATAGGCTAACAGACTGAATGATCCGGCATCACGAAGTTCGAGGAATCTGGTGCCATCATCGACCATTCGTGAAATAAGAAGAGCATCCTTCCCGGGTAGATACGCAAAAGAAGGAGCGTCTCTGGAAATTCTCATGCTTTGACTGGATAGACTATTGGTGTTGATTCTTCTCAGATAGTAGGCATAATCATATGGGTACTCGGTTTCGATAAGTTCCACGAAAAAGATATACTCTCCTTCAGATGATGCAGCCATTGTTTCTTCGATTACAGTGTAAGTACCGAAGCCAAAGGGTCCCTGCCAGAAAAGATCCATACGCCAGGGCAGACCAAACCCGTCATAGTACTTAAGTATGTTACTCTCGGAAGTAAGACCCAGCGCATTGGTGGTGGTTACATGGTAATACCTCGGAACGTACACAGGGAGAATGGAATCAACAAACATGGTATCCTGAACGCTGTCAAATATCCCGAGTGTATCGCCTTCATTCACTAGCAGATTTTCCCGTCTTACAAGCATATAGTTTGAAAAATCAGAGTCAGGACACTGGCTCCAGTTCAGTATGCATCTTCCCATCGGAAGGCTGATTGCGGATATCTGTGAAGGTGCAGGCAGCGGGGAATCTGGAGTAGTTATGCTTCCTTCGTCGCTCCAGAGCAACGTTGAATCGGAATTGAGCGCGCTTACCGTATAAAAATATGTCGAGCCCCATTGCAACGAATCGGAATCTGCAAGGAGCGTATCGGTGGTTGTTCCTACGACCCTGCTACCGGAAGAGAATCCTGATTCTGCAGACCTGTGAAGTGTATAACTCAGTACTGTCTGACCGTCCGGGGGATTCCAGGTAACCGTTACCTGGCAGAAGGGCTGTCCATTGTCCTGCTCATGTCTGCATTCGGGCTCGTAACTTCTGATCGAAGACCGAATATCTTCGGTACCCGTCAAATCCCCTGTGAAAACGATAGAAACGATCGTGAAATCAGGCTGTACCGGTCCTGAAGGGCTGTCAGTACAGCTAAGGATACTAATAGTAATCATGAAAGCAATAATCGAGATAACTGTAGGAAGTGCTCTGTAGCTGCATGAAGGGTGGATGAAATCCATGGAAAACCTCCGGATACCATTTAGTTTCATACATAGCTCAATTTACTTAATAAAACATAAAGGAATTTCAGATGGATAGGTAGTTATTCGTTAACCCCGGTTCACAGGAGTAGAAGTATTGAATTCTGCATGAATGAAGATGTTTCAGGGGAATATTGGGGCTTTACAAATATGCATTCAGGTGGTTAGAGTTATAGACACTTTTCATTAACACAGGAGGGTAATATGAAAAAGTACGCTATAGCATTGATGATACTCGTTTCGGGTGCTTTCGCATTCGGGGGACTCGATGTTCCGGATGTACCGGATACCGATCTACCGGAGATAGAGATCCCCGGGCTTGATATTCTTGATGGTATTCAGGCTGAACTCGATGAAATATTTGCCTTGACCGATTCTCTTCGTTGGCTGATTCCGGAACTGTATGTTCTTGATGACGTATCAGCTAAACTGACTGAGCTTCGCGAAACAGACCCGGATATCATAGGTCTTCAGGAAGAGCTTGATGCCCTGAGAGCAGAGCTTGTATCCGCAAGGAGTGAGATCCTTGAAATAAGCGACGGCATCACCGAGCCTGTTCAGGAAGTCCGCGCATCACTGGACACATTCATGGAAGGGCTTCCAACCGTATCTGACTGAAAAGTTCAGCTAAAGACTGAAGGGGAGGTTTTCGCCTCCCCTTTTTTGCAGCTCAATATCATCCGCCTGTCCGATGGTTGAACTGATTGTGGACATTAGTACAGAAAGTTATTATCTCTGTATATGTAGCTGTTACAGTATACGATGGAGTTTGAAAAGGGGGAGGCTGAAAATGGGGTATTACGTCAGCGCTTTACTGTTTGTATTTCTTATTCTCTCTGCACCTACCGGAACTGCAGAAGGGAATTATGCATGTGAAGATGATCTTATAGAGGTAATGTTCATTCAGGATGCCGCAGTACGGATGCGTTACGGTTTGCTTGTTGATATATCCGAGAGAGGGGCACTGGATGATCTGCATGAAGTGCTTGAACTTACGGAAGAATACCAGTGGGAGAGGATTTCATCAGTTTCAGAGGAAGCAATTGATGAAATGGAGGCAAGGGGAGAAGACCTCACAGGCGATGACCTCTACAATCTCAACAATATTTACAGACTTAGATTCCTGGGTGACATTGATGTATGGGAACTCGCAGAGATGCTGCAGGAGCTTCCGGGGATCATCAGCGCCGGGCCGGTGCCGCTTCCGCAACCTGCTCCACAGCCGCCGAATTACCAGAGTGCCCAGGGTTACCTGAATGCTGCTTCATTCACCCCCACAGGAATAGATGCAATTTACGCCTGGACACAGCCGGGAGGAGACGGGGTCGGAGTGACGGTCTGTGACCTTGAATACAGCTGGAATTACACACACGCAGACCTTTTAAAGGCTCCGGGATCGCAGATAAACGCTAACGTTCAGGATCCTTTCGGTAACAATAACCATGGCACTGCCGTTATTGGTGTGATGGTATCCGATTTTAACGGCTGGGGCACCACAGGAATCTGCTATGCTGCTAACCTTAAAACCTGCGGAACATATTACGGTGTTTCCCCGGTATGGAACGTGCCCGGGGCGCTCATCGTTGCTATATCAAACCTGTCCGCCGGAGATGTGATAATACTTGAACAGCAGTGGGATTATACTGGTTCCAGCGGTTACGTACCGATTGAATGGTGGCTGAACTACTCTCCTAATCCTCAGACCTACAACGGCGTCTACGCTGCAATACAGAATGCCGTGGCAAACGGCATACATGTCGTGGAGGCTGGAGGAAACGGTTATTACGACACCGATCTGCTCTCCTGGTTCGGAGACAGCGGCGCCATGATAGTAGGAGCAGGCGGTGCTTATGCCGGAGGACCGTGGCCTGCCGGTGATCTACAGAGGCTTGCATTCTCCAGTTACGGTTCCAGATTCAATCTTCAGGGCTGGGGGGAGGATGTGGTCACAACGGGCTACAGTGATCTCTATTCAGCTATGGGTACGAACTACTGGTATACCGCCACTTTCAGCGGCACTTCAAGCGCATCACCTATAGTTGCCGGAGCAGCGGCATCCTGCGTTGGTTACTGGGTTGCCAACGGTAATCCTGCCGGTACCCTTACCCCGTCACTCCTGAGGGCAGCCCTGATGAGTACAGGTACACTGCAGATATTTCCGCCTGCCGGTAACATAGGACCAAGACCGAATTTAATGGGAGCCTTTGCATATCTCTATTCAGTCGGCATAAGTCCGGTGGAGGAACATTACGGTTCGGTTGCCATGAGTGTTTACCCGAATCCGGCATCGGTTTATGTAAATATCGAAATGTTTCCCTCTTCAGAATTGATTTCTCTTAACGGTGTTACCATTTACGACATTTCCGGACGATCGGTCGCGAGTTTCAGTAATTCGGAAATCATGGCAGGTGAAGCGCTCGTGTGGGACTGCAGTGACAGAAATGGAAACAGATTGCCCGGAGGACTCTATACCGCAGCAGGGGTTTACGAATCCGGTTCCGTATCGGTTCCATTCATTATCCTCAGCAGGTAGTCACAGCACTTCGATTCTGTTTATACTTGACTGGCAGATGCAGATCGCAGGATTACAGAATACAATTTTACAACCTGGATTGTGAGGCTTTTCATGGGTGGATTTTTTGGTGTTGTCTCCAAGAGCAGCTGTACATCTGATCTGTTCTATGGAACAGACTACCACTCTCATCTGGGTACCATGCGCGGTGGACTTGCTGTTAAGAGCGACGAAGGAATTCACAGAGTTATTCATGATATCACAAATGCACAGTTCAGATCCAAATTCGAGGACGATATAAATGACATGGATGGCACCATGGGGATCGGGGTTATAAGTGATTACGAAGATCAGCCGCTGATAATAGGTTCACATCTTGGTAAATACGCAATAGTTACAGTTGGTGTGATAAGCAACATCAGTGAATTAGTGGATATTGTATTTCAGAACAGAACAGGTCATTTCAGCGAAATGACTGGCGGTGAGGTAAATCCCACTGAAGTCGTTGCTATGCTGATAAACCAGGAGGATTCATTTACGGCAGGCCTTGCAAGGGCTCAGGAATCAATTGCCGGTTCATGCTCAGTTCTGCTTCTTACGGACGAGGGTATATACGCATCAAGAGACAAACTTGGGCGAACTCCCATATCCATCGGCAGTAAAAGTGATGCTACGGCTATTACTTTTGAAACCTGCGCATTTCCCAATCTCGAGTACGAATTCATTTATGAACTCGGACCCGGAGAGGTAGTACTTGTTACCGCGGATGGTTTCGAACAGAAGAAAGACCCGGGGGATAAGATGCGTATATGTGCATTTCTCTGGGTCTACTACGGTTTTCCGGCATCAAACTACGAAGGAATAAATGTTGAGGATGTCAGGAACCGATGCGGTGAATGCCTTGCCAGGCGTGATGATATCGAAGTTGATATGGTAGCGGGTATTCCGGATTCAGGAACAGGTCATGCAGTCGGATATGCAAATTACGCCGGTATAGCTTACCGAAGACCATTTGTGAAGTATACACCGACCAGGCCAAGGAGTTTCATGCCTCAGAAACAGGAGCAGAGGGATCTTGTTGCCAGAATGAAGCTCATTCCTATCCGGGAACTCATACAGGACAAACGGCTTCTCTTCTGTGAAGATTCAATAGTAAGGGGCACGCAGCTTCAGGATACAGTCAAGCGACTGTTCGATGCCGGAGCAGCCGAGATGCACATGAGGCCGGCATGTCCGCCGCTTGTTTTTGGATGCAAATATCTTAACTTTTCCAGATCCCGTTCTCTGATGGATCTTGCAGCCAGGAGAGCAATTAAAGAACTTGAGGGAACCGGCGAAACAGTCCCGGAGGCGTATCTTGATCCCGATTCGTTAGAATATGCTGAGATGATAGAGCGTATCAGAAAGAGGCTGAGACTTACATCACTTTCATATCAGAGGCTGGACGATCTGATCGAAGCCATCGGTCTTCCAGAGGAAAAACTCTGTACGTTCTGCTGGAGCGGGAGAGAGTGAATTATTCATGACAGAGCATTTGAATTGCAGCTGTTGAGTGGCATAGATACCATTGAGAAACAAAGGAGAACCCTGCATGAAACTGAACGCATGTATCTTTCTGTTTACAGTTATGCTTGTTTCGTTTGCTCCGATAGCTGAAGGCAGGTTATTCGCAGGTCTGGAAGGGAGTACGCCGCCCACGTACTCTTCCGATCTTATCGGATTCCCTGCTGTCACCTGGACAGAACACTTCAGCTTCGATGTCAGCGGGGCAGCCGCTACCCCGGAGGACACACTATACCTCTGCAATGGTGCCTTTAACACAGATCTATACAAAGCCACTCTGGACTCTGATCCTGTGTTTCTCACCCAGATAAGTGAGGACATCTCCAGTCTGGCATTCGGTCGGGATACACTATGGGGATACTCCAATTATGCTTCTACAAAGGGAATTTACTCGATAAACATTCAGAACGGAGAAGCAACGCTGGAAATTGATATCTACACCGGTACGAGCTTCCGCTTTTTCGCACTCGGATATAATACAATGGATGACAAACTCTACGGATACACGGAGTATGGAGTATCCGGTCTCTACTCCATTGATATCGATACCGGAGACATGGTGAAGATCGCAGATCCAATTCCCGCTTCTAACAGTCAGGGCCGCGGATTGGCAGTAGGAGATAATGTTGTATACCTGACAGCAACAAGAGGCGATGACGGTATTCCATATTATGCATACGACCTTTCTCAGGGTATTGGCGGTGTGTGGGTGGAGTTTACTAATCCTTACCCCCAATTCCACTCTACAGGAGGAGCTGCATGGCTGCCTGAAATTGCAGGCATTCAAGGTCAGATCAATGCAGACTATCTGCAGCTATCTATTTCCCCCAACCCTGTTACAGGACTGATGACCTTCAGCTTTCAATTGCCTTCAGCGGGAAATGCATGCCTTGAGATATTCGACATATCAGGGCGTAGACGGGCGGCTTTGATGAATGCCGACTTAAACGCTGGAGATGGACAGGTAGTATGGAATTGTCATGATGACTCGGATATCCCATCCGGGGTCTATATGGCAGTTCTCAGATCCGGGAGCCAGGCCGTAACGCAAAAACTTATCCTGCTCAAATAGACAGGCCGTGAATATGAGTGATTCACTTTATCTGACTGTAAATCGTTAACTGACGGTTACCCGGATATACTGCTTAAGTACCGCTTTAACTGAAGGAAATAAACTATTTACGAAAGGACTATAAATTGCAGGCTGAATTATATGCGGTGTTCGCTGCAGTATGCTGGGCACTCGGTTCATTGCTGGAAAAAACAGGAATGAGACTGGGTAACCTTACTCCCGTCATGGGAACAGCAATCAGGACATTATTCAGCCTCATACTGCTGACTTTTATTTCCTATCCTTACTGGAGCGAGTTGAAAAGCGCAGGCCTGAAACCTGTTCTTCTTATTGCCGGGGGAGGAGGTGTACTTGCAGGAGGTCTCGGAATAATGTTCTTTTATACAGGTATGAAACATGGACATATCTCATCTGTCATGACCATAGCCTTCTGTCTTGCCCCTGTGCTCGGGGTCATACTGGGTGTTCTTGTCCTCAAAGAAAAGATCAGCCATCTCCAGCTTGCAGGAATAGCGCTTTGCATTGTGGGAGCAGCAATGACAGTCTACTTCAAGCACCCACAATCGGTTCAGTGACTGTCACTCTGAAGTTCCCGAAGATCTGTCAGGAAGGGATGCGCAAATGGTTTATGGAAAAACGATAACTGTATCGACAGCCGGATTTTCGGATATAATCAATGTTTCAGATCAGGTTCAATCCACAGTTTCCGCTTCCGGTATTCAGGATGGTCTTGCAGCGGTGACCGTGATAGGATCAACTGCTTCCGTTACCACTATAGAGTACGAGCCCGCACTGGTCGAGGACATGAAGGAACTGTTCGAAAAGATCATTCCAAGGAATATCAGGTCCCGTCATTCGGAAACATGGGGCGATGACAATGGATTCTCTCACATGAGAGCTTCCCTTATGGGTCCGGGAATTACGCTCCCTGTTGTGGACGGAAGAGTTCTACTGGGAACATGGCAGCAGATAGTCGTTGTTGATCATGATAATCGTCCACGGAAGCGTGATGTAAGGATACAGGTTACAGGTTGTTAACGGCACAATGTTACTATTGAGATGAGGTTACGGAAGTGAAAAGAAATATCAGCCGTTTCGTGCGTATGCCGGCACTGCTCATTATCACTGCATGGCTGCTTTTATCGCTTGCGTGCATTTTCGGTGAGGATGAACCCGCCATACCGGGTTTTCCCGCACAGATCGACGCAGAGATATCCTTTGCCGGCATTGGATCACCTTCTATATGTAAATGTATGCTCGATTACGATATCGCTCTTGTTGCCGCCGGGAACAGCCTTGCTGTCGTTGATATCGTTAACGGGGAGAACGAAGCCGTAATTGATCTGGGTATGGAGATAGATGATATCGCGGACAGTGATGTGGATGGTTTCGGTTATGTTCTTACAGGTTCTCTTCTTTATCCTGTGAATCTATCGGGCGCATTCACCGAAGATCCTGTAAAAATCCCTGTCGAATGCAGTTAC
Source organism: Candidatus Fermentibacterota bacterium (assembly GCA_030592645.1). Classification (GTDB taxonomy): domain Bacteria; phylum Fermentibacterota; class Fermentibacteria; order Fermentibacterales; family JCC-6; genus Aegiribacteria. The sequence continues at coordinate 8,550 of JAUVIR010000063.1, forward strand.
GTTTCGGTAACCTCCGAGGGTGATGCAGCATGGCTTTCCATGGATAATGACAGTATTGGAATGATAGATCTGGCAACAGGGGAAGTAACCGTTGTGCAGAATATGGCCATAGGTAACTGTCAGGGTATCGCTTCTGCTCAAAACAGCATTCTTTACATAGCTGACGGCAGTAACGGCCTTATTACCGGGTACGATACCGATACGTGGGCTGAGATAGGACATCTATCTGTTCCAGGTGAAGTGTACGACATTTTCCCCGGTCCTTCAGGATACATCTGTGCAATAGTCGACGGGAGCAACGAACTATGGTTCATAAAATCCGAATCATGCACCCTGTACAGGATGATTACTTTCCCAGTCATCCCAACTGCCGCAGCTTCTACACCAGACGGAGTCTTCGCATACGCTTCGTGTCCGGGAACAGGAATGGTCATAGTATCGGAAAGCGGACAGATCGAACTGAGAACGATGGATTATGGTCTGCCCTCCAGTATTGACGTCAGCAATGACGGAGAAAGGGCTGTTATCTGTTCCCCGGATAACGAAGCTGTATTTATCCTTGTGAAATAGAACTCAGTTCTGTTCGAATGGCGGAATAGGGATGATTCTCTCATAAGTATCTCTGAGTATTGTAGCCTCGAGAGTATGATCTGAGAGGATCAGAAGACCTCTGAGCGTTTCCGGTTGATAAACCGGAGTACCGTCAATGTGTGTTATCAGGTCGCCGGGTCTCAATCCCGCTTCCCAGGCTCTGCTTCCATTAGAGACAGAGACAATGTGTATTCCCGAAGGTCTGGAGCAGGTAAGGGATATGCTGGAACGAGTTATTACACCGAATGAATACTCGGTGTATTCCTCGGAGAGAACAATCAGTTTTGCCCACATATACCAGATTCGACTTGGATAGAGAACGAGATAATCCCTGTCATCGGGTTCGCTGAACTGACGATCAGGTCTTATCATTCCTGTGATGATCCCGACGTACTCATCGTTGTTGTTGAAAACAGCAGCGCCCATAAGCCCGTCCCGCAGATCGGAAGAGAGAAGGAATGATCCATCCGGGTACTGTTCCCTTGCTCTTCCATCCACAGCGAGTATTCCGCTTAATCCATGGCCGATTATGGTAAGTCTTTCTCCTATTTCAGGTATGATATCGGAGGGAATCTGATAGGTGTCGAAGACATCATCTTCGAAAATCATTATGACCATGCCCAGATCCGGGGATACAATGAAGGAATCAGGAAATAGAATTCCGGAAGAGGTTTCCACAGTAACGGAGTTATCAGAGGAAAATATGCAGAGCGTTACTGCATGGTTAGGTGAGATTGAAACCGCTGTGGAGAGTTCTATCGTACCTGAAGCCGTTTCGATTCTGACAGTATGTACCTGATCCATGACGGAAGGAGGATTTGCCACTCCCACTATAACCGCTAATAGAAATGGAATCATAGTATCTAAAAGGAGATCAGGCTCGCCTGCCTGGAGTAATCAGAGAGGGGAGCTGTCCGGATGCCTGATTTTTGAGAAAGACTGATATCAGCATTTTTCGATTCGTACACGGACATCGCAATGCCCTGCGTATCAGTGATCAATTCCGGTTCTGTGGATAGAGGAAGTACAGTAAGAGCGAGGATCAGAAGGGCAGCTACAGCTGGAAAGGCAAGAAATGCGCTGCGAAACCTGTGTTCCTGATGACTGATATCGGCTTTTGTCTTCAGCATATCCCTGATATCATTTTCAAGATCTTCTGGAGGGACGGGCGCGGGAAGTTTTCCGGCTATCTCCGATATATCCCTGCACATGCTCATGGCTTTTCTACAGGAACTGCAGCCTAGAAGGTGGAAATCAAGAAGTCTTTTCTGATATTCACCAGCTTCACCGTCTATAACAAGACTGATTATTTTAAAGGCGTTTGCGCAGTTCATTTCCACTCTTCCCATACATCATCAAGCAGCTCTCTAAGTCTTGTTCTGGCTCGGTTTATCCTTGATTTTACAGTTCCAAGGCGGATATTGAGGATATCCGAAATATCCTCGTACGACATCTGTTCCTGTTCTCTTAGAATGAACGGTTCTCTGTAATGGGGGGGCAGCTTGTTGACTGCTTCCTCTATCGATGCTCGGAGTTCAACTCTTCCAGCATTGTAATGAGGTGCAGTTTTGCCGGGACTTGTAAGGTTGGCATGCTCAAGCGGGACATTTATCCATCTTGACCTTCGGCGCCATTCCTTCTTCGCAAGATTGCTTGCTATCGTGAATATCCAGTTGACAAGTTTTCTGTCAGTATCGAATTTGTCTCTGTATCTATAGACCCTGCAGAAGGTGAGCTGGAGCATTTCCTGAGCATCTTCCTCGTTTCCAAGCATCCTTATCAGCATTGAATATATAGGAGCCTGAAACCTTCTGATAACTTCAGAAAATGCATCCTCATCGCCTTTGCAGAGGTCAATCATGAGTTCGGAGTCTGATCTTGGATCTTTTTCCGTACGTTTTGTTGTTATTATTCTGCCAGTCAAAATACACCCTCCATGGGTTGGGATAAGTATCTTCACAGGTAATATACCCCAAACACCCTATCTTGTTCCAGTCTCCATTACTTGACCTGAACATGATTTATTGTGAAGATAGTGTCTACCATGAAAAAGAAAAGTACAGTACTAAGAATATTATCGTATCTCCGCCCCTACTGGAAGTGGATGACAGGGGCCATTCTGTGCATGATTCTCTTCGCTGTTTTCAGCGGTGCCTCGCTGGGTATGATCCTGCCTCTCTTTGATAATGTATTCTCAAGAACTGATACCGCTACGGAAAAGTGCGACTTCCTGCCCTCACTCAGGCAGAACACAGGTGAAGCTTTGGGCAACCTCGGCTCAGAAATCATCTCGCTGCATCCGCGGGGTGTTTATACTGCAGGGGGAGAGCTTCTGGAGGGACTTAGAGATACGTTCAGAGAATCTGATCCGCAGCAGGTACTGATAGTTATTGTCCTCGGACTGATCTTCATAGTGCTCCTGAAGAATTTTCTCGGTTTCATGCAGGTCTTCTTTCTTTCAAGAGCGGAACAGGGGGTTGTTGCAAGCATCAGGGGCAGCCTCTACAACCATCTGCTGCAACTTGATATGGGGTTCTATACATCTGTCAGATCGGGAGATGTAATGGCCAGATTCACCTCAGACGTGGGGAACATGAACTGGGCGATGACAGAGATGATGATGAGCGTTCCAAGACAGTTCGTGCTTCTTCTGGTTTATCTTGGCCTGGCTCTCTGGGCTTCCTGGCGTCTTGCTCTTATCACACTCCTTGTTTTCCCTCCCGCAATGCTTTTCATTCTCATTCTGAGCAGAAGACTGCGTAAAAAGACCCATTATTCGCAGGAGAAACTGTCGGATTTCTCTGCACTTCTCCAGGAAACGATATTCGGTATCAGGATTGTTAAAGCCTTTTCGATGGAGAAATTCGAGGGATCCAGGTTTGCCGGTATTCTTGATGTTCACAGAAGAACGGAAACGTCCCTCCAGCGGGAGAGAGCGTTTGCAAGCCCGGTAACAGAGATCATGGGGGCAATTGCGAGCGGGTTCATTATGTGGTATGGAGGAAGCGCTGTCCTCTCGGGGGGCTCCCTCTCTACAGGTAGATTTCTCGTTTTCCTCGCTGCATCCCTATCGATGATGAAACCGATCAAGATGATAAGCA
>JAUVIR010000015.1 GCA_030592645.1 Candidatus Fermentibacterota bacterium
GTAGTTCAAAGGGTATCGGAGATGGTATGGGATCAGAGTGTCATAAAGATGGCAAGCGGTCACGGACTCGATGTTGTGAATGTAACCTGGGAAGATACAGGGCGATATTCCGGTTCATGCTGGGGACCCAATATCTCTGATATGACCATACAGGTTCACAGCTATGAGAATGGAGCGGAACAACCCACTCTTACGTGTATGCCCGTGATAAGGTTTCCAAATTTCCACGATATTTCAGCGGACCTGGATCCGGACAACTTCTATCTGCTTGTCGGCAACGAGATAGGAGAAGACCTGGCGCCTGTATCTCTTACGGATTTTGTTGACAATATCCGCTACTATCTTCACGATCCTCAATCATGGGACGGCGATGAGCACAGCCTTCTTGCAGAGAGGGACAGCTCCGTTCTTGTAAGTGCCCAGGCGGTATTCCTGCCAATCCCAAGCTCAGGAAATGCTACCTTCAATCCTGTGCTTTACAACTACCAGTCCTACGAAGGCGATCCTGCCGTACTCACCATCCTGGTCACCAGAGAAGGTACCAGTGTTACTGTAATCGATAATACCAGGGACGCGGTTCCAGGCTCATGGAGCTGGGGTCAGAGGCTGTTCTTCAACGAGGACGGGGAGCGGGCCAGCTTTACCGGACAGAGAATTTCGGATTTCAGGATCGATTACGCGAACAGCGGCGGAGACCCCTCGGACATTTCCGATGAGAGCAACCTCAATATGGTCCTGTTGATACAGATACCTCTTAAACAGACAAACGCAAGGGACACATATTTTGATTATGTCTGCTGCGAATCTTCGTGCGCACCGATGGGCGCTTCGGGTGATTACAGCACCAGGAATTCAGATGTTGAAGCCGCCGTTATAGGACACGGTGAACTGGAAGGTCCTTTCACCGAGATAGATGATCTTGAGATCATTAGGGACCCTGAATTCCCCATCAGAGTTACAGTTCAATTCTACAAGGCTACCTCAAACGGAGTGGCTTCTCAGCAGGACATCAATGAGATCGCCCAGGAGATCCAGAAGGTTTACGACCAGGGTACGTACGTCGGCTCCCTTGTGGTTCCCGACCCGGGATCGTACAGACCTACCGACTGGGATAGAGCATCGGTACCCAGAAGACTGAACAGGTACTGGAGAATGGTAAGCAACAACTACCTCGGATGGACGGAAAGAAGAGATCTCATAAACTGATCAGATACGAGTTCAGCTGCGGGGCCGGGCATCAAGCCCGGCCCCTTCCACTATCCTCTTTAAACCCTTGCCTGCTTTGAGATATTCAACATATTCTTTTAGTGAGTATTTATCAATATACGGGAAAGGTGAATTCCATGAAACCACAATTACTTATACCATTGCTGCTTCTCACGGCCATGGCGGTATCAAGTCCTTTTACATTCGATACGCCTTACTACCTGCAATGTGCCGGTACAACCATAGATGTGCAGTACTACGGAGCCCCATGCGTCGTTGACTGGGACGGCGATGGCCTGAAAGATCTGATCACAGGGCAGTTCTATTATGGAAACATAAGATTCTACAAGAACGAAGGTACAAACGAGTCTCCCGTTTTCAATTCTTTCGCATACCTTCAAGCAGATGGAGCCAACATAACCATGGGTTACGGTTGATGCACCGGCTCAACAAATCCACAGGTTGTGGACTACAATAATGATGGAATGCTTGATATCATTGTTGGAGAGCGATACGGTCAAATACACTACTACCGGAGAACATCCGAAGCGCCCATTACATTAACAAAAGAAGCAGATCTCGTATGCGGCGCTACTACTATTGATGTGGGCTACAATTCCGCTCCCGTATGCGTCGACTGGAACGAAGACGGCAAGAGAGATCTTCTTGTAGGGAATGAATCTCCGGGGAACCTCAGGCTCTACATCAACGAATCCATTACTGATGACCCGGTTTACAATTCATATTCATTGATCCAGAATTCCGGAGCCCCTATTGCCAGTTACCGTAACTGCCCCCAGGTTTACGACATGAATCTGGACGGCATGAAGGATATTCTGATTGGGGTAAATGGCGGACAAATATACTATTACGAAAATACAGGAACGAATGAAAACCCGGTCTTCTCCGGAAGTGAATACATTATTTCAACAGGCAGTGGAGGCGCAAGATTCTGGATAGATGACTGGAACGAAGATGGCCTGCCCGATGTAATTGCCAGTAATTTCAACGGATTCATACAGATCTACATCCAGCTGTTCCAGTCCATTGAGGAAGAAGAAACCCCTGCTGTCCGTACGCTCACAGCAAACAGGAATCCATTCGACTCTTCAGTGATCATCAGCGGTAATGGTTTCTGCAATGGTATCATCAGCATATATGATCTTCAGGGACGAGCTGTATTGAGCGAACCCTTCACCGGTTCTTTTTCATGGAATGCTTCGGAAGCAGCTGCGGGATGCTACTTCGCCGAGGTTCGCGATACTCAGGGTTCTACCGTCATCGATCTTCTGAAGCTGTAGCTGAATTATTGGGGCTGGACCTTCTAATATAAAGTTATCGGGGTCGTATCTTGAATTTTGGCATTTCCTAATGTCTTAACAAACCAAATGCCAAAATTCAAGATACGACCCCAATAATGTTAGGTCCGGCCACTTTTGTTAGATTACCTCTATGACTGAAAGAACATCCGGGCGAAAACACTGGGACGATTTCTGGAAGAGGGATCGTGACCTTTCCGAGATCTACGACAACGATGGCCGTATACCTGAGGAAATTCTCAAGTGTATGGATGTAAGAGATACCGTTGTAATGGAGGTAGGTGCCGCAACCGCAAGGGATAGTGTCATTCTTGCGGAAAAAGGAGCGATTGCGGTGGCGCTTGATTACTCGCACGAAGCTCTCGGGCTTGCCAGGGAGGCAGCTCAGAGAGCGAATGTGCAGTTACTCCTGGTATGCGGCGACGCCCTTGCCCTGCCCTTCCGGGATGCTTCCATTGATCTTGTTTTTCACCAGGGAGTTCTGGAGCATTTTCGCAACCCGATGCCTCTCCTGCATGAAAATGTAAGGGTGCTGAAGGATGACGGAACGGTTCTTGTTGACGTGCCCCAGACGGTTCATATCTACACACTGATTAAGAAGGTTCTTATTGCAATGAATGTCTGGTTCGCCGGGTGGGAGACTCAGTTCACCCCGCGACAGCTTGCCGACCTTCTAAGCGAAGCTGGTCTGGAGCCCGAAAGCACTTACGGAAGGTTCTTTTCCCCCTCCCTCGCCTACAGAATACTTCGGGAACTGCTGATGAAACTTGGTATCAGAATGCCCCTTAGGCCTGTTCTCCTGCCCCCTGTTCACAGGTTTCGCAGTAATCTAAGGAGAAGGACAGAAGCATCCTTCCTCGGACCGAAGCTCGGCTACATCGTCGGAATCATCGCCGGAAAGAAGCGGGATGCCTGACATGCGCATTCTCGCTCTCAACTGGAGGGATCCGAAGAACCCCGAGACCGGCGGCGCGGAGATACACCTGCATGAGATACTCAGGAGAACAGCGGCGGCGGGCCATACGGTTACACAGATCTCACATGCGGCAGGCGGACTTCCTCCCGAAGAGATGATGGATGGTGTGCGTATCCTCCGCCATGGGAAGCGGAACACTTTTAATTTTTCGCTGAAAAAGTTCGCCCTCTCCCTCGATATTGCGGCAAATTTCGACCTTGTGATCGAGGACCTCTGCAAGATACCATTCTACAGTCCTCGATGGTCTCCTGCCCCTGTTCTTACCATCGTTCCCCATCTGTTCGGCACAACAGCATACAAAGAGGTTGCTCTGCCGCTTGCATTGTATGTAAATTTTATGGAATCCTTCATCCCCGGCGTTTATCGAAATTGTCCCTTTGTAGCCATTTCCGAGTCCACAAAGAAGGATCTCGCACGAAGAGGTATTCCGGTAGAGAATATTTCGGTTGTCCCATGCGGGATAGACACTGATCTCTACAGCCCTGGAAAACCGGTTCCGCAGCAGGATACATTCCTTTACGTAGGCAGGCTGAAGAAGTACAAGGGCGTGCAGTTCATTCTCGCTGCTCTGGCTCTGCTCCGGGATGCCGGAAAAGATTACAGGCTTGTTGTGCTGGGATCCGGTGATTACGAGAAAGAGCTTAAAAAGACCGCATTACGCCTGAATCTCAACAATGCTGTCACCTTCGAAGGATTTGTGCCTCAGGAACGTAAGCTTCACTGGCTTCGAAAAGCCTGGGCAGCAGTCTTTGCATCTGAGAAGGAGGGGTGGGGTCTGACGGTAATCGAAGCAAACGCCTGCGGAACACCTGTTATTGCCAGCAACAGTGATGGCCTGCGGGATTCGGTACAGGACGGCAGAACAGGTATTCTGGTACCTCATGGTAACGTGGAAGAGCTGGCAGCGCAAATGAACAGGCTTGCTTCCGACCCTGCTCTTAGATCCAGCCTTGGAAAGAACGGTCTGGAATGGGCCGCAGGCTTCAACTGGGATGCTACTGCCGATAGAATGATAGGAATTATGAAAGATACTCTTTGTAAGTGTCGCAAGTGACGTCCGACCTCATTAGAAAGGAGACAAAAATGAAATGGTCATTAACAGCTATTACTTTTCTTTTACTAGTGCTTGCAGCAGGGTGCGGCGGGGAAGCAGCTGATCGATCTGATGATACTTCAGATCAGGCTGAAGAAATCGCCGATCCTGAGGCTCTTGGAAACAGGGTTGCGGATGTTTATGAAGAAATGTATGCCAGTTTGAATGAAGTGGTAAACCGCGGATTGACTGCGGAGGAGCTCTGGCCCCTGATCTCAGCCATGAAGGAAGACTACATAAACCAGTTCATTGAATTGGGAGCGGTCAGGGAAGGCATGACAGAAGAACAGAAACAGGCTGCCAACCGTGCCCTCACGAGCAGATTCTACGATCTCGATCAGGATATATTCAATTCAGTCAACGATGCGATCATTCTCTACCGGGACCTGGACAACTCGCTGGCGAATGAAATTTCACAGATGAACATTCTCACGCAGTATGCAGACTACGAGCTCCTCAAACAGCAGGAGCCCGAGGAGGCTGCCCGTTTAGGGATACAGTAGACCGCTGATAAATCCCTGACCCGCCCTGAAACAGGAACAACGGGTGCCAGCTCTGTTACGGGCAGGCACCCGTTCTGTGCACTTAAAGCAGCCTGATAAATTAAAGATACTCCAGGTAAGTGTCGCAAGTGACGTCCGACCCCTGCTAGTGTCCTTTGTATAGCCTCTGCCACAGAACGTCGGGCAGTGCTGCATCCTTTATTCTTGCGGCGGCGTCATCTATGCTGTATTCCACTCTGCGGTGTTCCCAGGTTCGAGCTTCAGTATCTATGAGAACGTAAGCTGCCCTGGGATCTCTGTCCCTGGGCTGCCCGACACTGCCTGTATTAACAATCCTCACTTTCGAGAAATCACCCTTTGCAGCCTCGGTGAAATTGCCGTCTTCCATCCAGCAGCCGGGAAGATGAGTATGGCCGATCAGCGAGATTAACCCCTGCCTTACACTGATGGATTCAAGAGCATGATTCCGGCGGAGCAGATAAGTCCAGCTTTCAGGGTCGGCGGGATAGCTGTGGCAGAGAAAGAAATTATCATGTTCAGTGTAGTAAGGTAGAAGAGAGAGCCAGCTCATTTCATCCTTCGACAGAACCGACATGGTCCATCGTATCGCTGTGGCCCCCTCCCAGTTGAACCTGTCCAGGGATACCCTCTTCGCCACTCCTGCGTCATGGTTACCGGCAATCACAATATCACATTCAGCCTGTACCCTCTCTATGCACCTCGAAGGGTCGGCCCCGTAGCCAACGATATCACCAAGGCAGATTGTTTTATCCGTGTCTTTCCCCGGAGGATCTGCAAGAACCGCCTCAAGAGCCTGAAGATTGCTGTGAATATCGGAAATAATCCTGATCAGCATAGACTAATTCCCATGGGGAGAATCACTCACTTTATGGGTTTTCATGATGGCATCCAGGACTCCATTCACAAAGCCTGCGGTTTCATCAGTATCGAAGATCTTCGCCAGATTGATCGATTCATCAATAACAACCGGAGGCGGAGTCGGAGGCTCGGAAAAGTACATTTCCCCTGCTGCCTGTTCAAGTATCAGGCGCGTTACAAGGCTGAGCCTGTCCAATGTCCAGTTCTCCAGAGCACCTTCTATCATTGTATCGATTTCTACTTTGTTGTAGTGTACCGCCCTTGCCAGATTGGATACCCAGTTCCAATCCTCCGAATCCATTGGAACGCCCAGCCCCAGATCCGAATCTGCCAGCAGCAGTCTGATGTCCTCCAGGTTCACCAGAAGAGACCCGCTGTTCACTTCCATTGCATACCTGGCCTGAAGAAGGGCTTTGCGTCCTCTGCTTCTTATACCCATTACGCCTCAGTCGACTCCTCTGCAGAATTGTCTGCATCGGGTTCTTCCATATCCTCTACATACTCGTAAAGTGCTGTCATTTCAATAGCTGTCATTGCAGCGTCGAAACCCTTATTGCCGGATTTGGTCCCTGCCCTGTCAACAGCCTGATCGACCGTATCCGCGGTAATAATGCCGTAAATAACCGGAACATCAGCCAGCATGGCTGCCTGAGATACGCCCTTCGCGCTCTCAGCTGATACGTACTCGAAATGAGGAGTTTCTCCGCGGATTACAGCACCGAGGCATATAACACAGTCGAATAACCCGGTATCGGCTATTCTCACAGCAACTGGGGCAATCTCCCATGCTCCGGGAACCCAGAATACGTTGATGTCATCGGTATTAACACCATGTCTCTCCAGGCAGTCAAGAGCTCCATCAAGAAGCTTCTTCGTAATGAAATTGTTGAACCTTGATACAACAACAGCAGGTTTGATCCCTGTGCCGTCAAGCTGGCCCTCATGGATCCAGGTCATCATCTACTCCCTCCAGCATATGTCCGAGCTTTGTCTTCTTCGTTCTTAAATAATTGATATTCTCTTCGGTAGGCGTAATCTCTATTCTGACTCTCTCCGTGATCTCAAGGCCGTATCCCTTCAGTCCTACGATCTTTTTAGGGTTGTTCGTCATCAATCTGATTGTTGTGAGACCCAGTTCCGCCAGGATCTGCGCCCCAGTACCGTAATCTCTGAGGTCAGCCGGAAAGCCCAGCTTTTCGTTGGCCTCAACTGTATCCAACCCGTGATCCTGCAGGTGATAGGCCTTTATCTTGTTTGCAAGGCCGATTCCACGCCCTTCCTGCGCCATGTAGAGAATTACTCCCGTGCCTTCTTTATTAACCCTGTCCATCGCCGCGTGAAGCTGGCTTCCGCAGTCGCATCTGCGGGAGGCGAAGACATCTCCTGTCAAACACTGGGAATGCACCCTCACGAGTACGTTATCCACGCCCTTAACAGCACCTTTCACCAGGGCTACATGCACTTCTCCATCGGTGATGCTTTCAAACACATGAAGACCGAACAGGCCGTAATCTGTGGGCAGTGTCGATGTGGCGATCTCTCTGACCAGTTTTTCGGTTTTCCTGCGGTATCGAACCAGTTCCTCTACCGAAGTAAGAACAAGTTCGTGCTTCGCGGCGAATTCGATGAGCTGAGGGAGCCTTGCCATTGAACCGTCACGGCTCATTATCTCGCAGATAACACCCGCCGGTTCGAGTCCTGCAAGCCTTGCGAGGTCTACTGCTGCTTCCGTATGGCCGATTCTGGACAGGACTCCTCCGGGTCTCGCAGCAAGCGGGAAGATATGACCGGGTCTGGCCAGGTCGGACGCCTGTGAGGAAGGGTCCAGCGCAACTGCAATTGTTCTGGCCCTGTCGTGTGCGGATATACCTGTGGCTACTCCTTCGATAGCATCGATACTCACCATGAAAGCTGTTTCATGGAGAGAAGTATTTCTGGGAACCATCTCATGAATATCCAGCCTTTCGAGGGCTTCCTCCTCCATCGACAGGCATATAAGACCCCGACCTTCAAGCGCCATGAAATTCACAGCATCAGCGTTGCACTTTTCCGCTGCAATTATCAGGTCTCCCTCGTTCTCTCTGTTCTCATCGTCCACAACAACGATCATTTTCCCGCTGCGGATGGCTTCAATTGCTTCTTCTGCACCGGCTATTCTGTTACTGTTCAAGGTAATCCCTCAACCGTCTGTTTCCAATAACTGCATCAGTCTGTTTCAAAACGTATTTGCCAATAATATCGTATTCAAGGTTCACGTGTGAACCCGGCTTCCAGTTTCCCGCTGTGGTTCGCTTCAGTGTTTCCGGTATCAGAACAACCGAGAACCTGTCAGGTACCAGTGAGGCAACGGTAAGGCTTATCCCGCAGACGGCAATGGACCCTTTTTCCACCAGAAGCGGATAGTTCTTTCCGGAACAGGATATCCATACCGTCATACCCTCCGGGCTCCTCTTCACTTTAAGAATCGCTGCTGTGGAATCCACGTGGCCTGTAACAATATGGCCATGCAGTCCGTCCGAAAACCTAAGGGGTCGTTCCAGATTCACTTCGGTGCCCGGATAGTATCCGGAGATAATGGTTCTTGAAACGGTTTCCGGAGAACAATGGAACGAGAGGCTTCGGCTCCCGATACTGCTTACGGTCAGGCAGGAACCATCCACAGCGATGCTGTCTCCCGGAGAGGCTGTTTTATATAGCTCTGTCCCAATTGTCAGGCTGCTGCCTGACCGGGATATCACTTTCCCTCTATCCTCAATCAGCCCTGTAAACAATACTGCCCTCCGTAAGAAAATCCGACCCTGAGCGGCTGGATGAAACATTATCCAATCTTATCGCTTTTTCAATACTGTCTATTCCAAGTAATTCAAAAGCCGGTCTTCCCTCGCTCCCTAGTATCATCGGCGCCGTGAAAATACTGACAGAATCAACCAGCTCATCCCTCAGCAGCCGCGTGGAAAGATCACTCCCCGCTTCGCAGAGAATTTCTCCTAAACCTTCGGCAGCAGTCCTTTTTAGAAGCGAAACGAGGCTGATACTCCGGCTTCCCGAATCAGCGGGAAATTCCCACACTTCAACTCCGGGCAAATCCTTGTATTCGGTCAGGCGAGCCCCCACACCTTCAGGAACAGCGATGATAACTCTTCCGGGGTTCCTGAAAATCTTCCATGAATCCCCGAAATCACCTGTAGACGAAACCACTACTCGCGCAGGCTGACTCCAGGGCCGGGAATCAGGAAGACGAACCGTCAGTTCAGGATCGTCCGCTCTTACAGTCCCCGCTCCTGTCAATACAGCCCCGACAGAAGCTCGCATCCTCTGCACGCGCCTGCGGGATTGTTCACATGATATCCATCTACTGCTTCCATCGGCCGCTGCTGTTCTGCCGTCAAGACTGAGAGCTATCTTGAGAGTGACCCAGCTTCTTCCTGTTTCAATGTAATGGAGATACACTCTGTTGAGCTCGCGAACGGATGCCGCGAGCAGATCTGTTTCCACTTCTATTCCAGCTGACTCGAGCTGCTTTATTCCCTCTCCGTTGACCCTAGGGTCCGGATCGGTCATGGCAATGACTACCCTTTTGATCCCCGCACTGATAATCGCATCTGTACATGGCCCGGTACGTCCATGATGACAGCATGGCTCCAGGGTTACAACCATGGTCCCTCCTGATGCAGCGTCACCTGCGGACGCAATGGCGATTACTTCAGCATGGGGTGCTCCGCACTCCCTGTGGAATCCATCTCCCGCATGATTACCATCACGATCCAGAATAACAGCGCCAACCATGGGATTTGGAAAAGTGCTGCCTCCGCCGAGTATCGCAAGCTTCAGAGCCTTTTTCATTGCATTGATCTCTGCCTTGGAAACCATCAGTCCTTTTCCAGCTCGATAACGCTTAATCTGCCGATTGCAGAGTTAACTACATACTGCGATTCAAGATCACCAGTCGCCAGGATAATATGGGTTCCATCTGCAATGTACTGGCTGAATGTTGGATCCATCGCTACCCATTCTCCTGTCCAGATCATAGGCCATGCATGGTACCCGAACGAACCGTTCAGATATACAATACCGGCACAGATCCTTGCAGGCAGGCCCGCCGCGCGGGCAAGAGCCACAGTAAGAATGGTGTGCTCGTTACAGTCTCCCCTGAGGTTCTCCATCACGTCCACAGCCGAAGGCAGGGAAACCGTAGGGCTGTTTTCCACACTTGTGTCAACGAATGAAGCGATTCTCCTGGCGGCTTCCCACGAGTCGGCAGAACCCTCAGTCAGATCCGCTGCCGTCTGCGCAATTACCGAATCATCGCACTGTATCATGGGCTCGGGAAGAATGTATTCAATCAGTTCTTCGGGTATCGAAGGCGGAAATTGGGCAATCTGATCAGGCACTCCATTCGAAACCGTTACGGTACAGCCGATCGCGGTCTGGATGGGTGGAATGTTCAGATGGAACAGGCTCCAGTCTATCTCTCCCTGCAGCACAAAGGTTCTGGGCTCTGTACTTCTGGGGTTCGAAATCGGGGTTGAGGATACGGCAAATACTTCGTAGAGATCTCTGGTCGCTACAATGTCGCCTCCCTGCGATGGGGGAACACGGGTCATGTCCATACCGAGGCCTTCTTCGAATTCCCTGATGATCTGACCCTCGAATACCCAGACGGTATTCCTGGTCCCCATCTGTGACAGCCTCAGTCTTGCAGCATAAACAGTATCGCCAAGAAGGGATACTTCCTCGAAACCTTCGCATACAGCTGTTGATGAAAGTATCATCCCGCTGGCGGGGTCAAAGGATTGAAAAGTCCTCTCCTGCCCTTCCGTCCATTCCATCGAGGCACACGCGAGATCTGCCAGAGCCGGCAGATAGTCACCCTCAATAACGGTTGAATTCTCTATTGTTCTTCCAGCCGTGCCGATCTCCGAGATCAGCAGGGAATCCTGTCTCCAGGCCCTTATGGTAATAGTAGCAGAACCATCGGACATCTGCATTTCCATGCGTCCCAGATCGTAGTCTATGTCCGTAACGGCGATCATGGTCATTTCGATGTCTCTCCTGTTGCCCATTAGAATCATGTTCCAGCTGATGGTCTGCGTTATGAGAAGGGAATCGGTTCCATGGTCAGCAATATCCAGCTGCATGTATCCCACATCGTCACCCTGAATTGAAACCGCGAACTTCTGAGTTCCCGCATCGGCAGCGGTTAAGGACAGGTCGGAGCCCTGGTTTCCGTTTTCACTTCTACTATCGCCGGATCCGCAGGCTGCAACAGGTATCAGCAATACAAATATCCACAACGTAACTAAAACAGGTTTCATCTCTTCGCTCCAATATAGTTTTCTATGGACGCAGCGATCCTGATTCCTGCTTTTCCATCCCAGAGCGGGATCTCGGGCGGCAGTTCGGGGCGGTTCTTGATCTGTTTCGCTGCTGCTTCCACTATCCCGGATACATCCGGGCAGAGAATGTTTGTTCCAAGCTCAAGGGTAACAGGCCTTTCAGTGCTGGTTCTTACGGTAACACAGGGCACTCCGAGTACACTCGTTTCCTCCTGGACACCTCCGGAATCGGTTATCACAACGGAAGCTTCCGCCTGCGCCCTGATGAAATTCAGGTACGTCAGGGGTTTCCCGATCGAGATCCTGTCCGGGATTGTAATGTCCCATTCTTCTATGTGTCCGAGAGTTCTCGGATGCGCGGGAAAAAACACTTCCAGTTCTGTAAGATCACCGAGTGCTTCCAGTATTGCGGACAGCCTGCGGGGGTCATCAACGTTAGAAGGCCTGTGAAGTGTAACAAGCGCGAAGGGGTTTTCCGATAACCGCTCGGCGCTTTCCATCGCAACGGGCATAAGTCTCAGCAGTGTATCGATCATGGGATTTCCCACAAGCCTTATCATTTCACTGCTTTTACCTTCGGCGAGCAGATTATCACGTGCTTCAGAGCTTGTAATAAGAAGCAGGCCGGCAAGCTGATCGGTGAGTATTCGGTTTATCTCCTCCGGCATACAGCGGTCAAAACTCCGGAGTCCCGCCTCAACATGTATTACAGGAATACCGTACCTGACTGCGACAAGCGAACACGCGAGGGTCGAATTGACATCCCCGACAACTACCACGGCATCGGGCATCCGATTGAGAATAGCATCCTCGTAACGTTTCATTATGGTTGCGGTCTGTACAGTTATGCTTGCTGAACCGACTTCCAGGTTGATATCGGGTCTGGGCAGTCCCAGCTCATCAAAAAAGCTCTGGGACATCGCATGGTCATAGTGCTGCCCGGTATGAACGATCCTTATCTCAAAAGCAGGATCCATGTTCCTTATTATCGGATCAACCTTCATAAAGTTGGGCCTTGCCCCGCAGACGACATCTATCATTCAATTCCTCGCGTTATCAGCTGAGACTGGTCTGTGGTACTGATTCAACCTTGCCGGTCCTTCTGCTGTGCCTGCCTCCCTCGAATTCTTCACTGAGAAACATCTCTACGATCTCCCTCGCAAGAAATGGAGCGGTCAGCCCGCCTGCAAGAATCAGTACATTCGCGTTGTTATGATGCCTTGCATAGTAGGCCATTTCGGGAAAAAGGCAGAGGGCAGCCCTGATACCAGGGTACCTGTTGGCACTTATACTCATGCCTATTCCCGAATTGCATATCAGGATACCCCGGGCAGAGCTTTCCTCCAGAATATGCGCGCACAGGTATCCTGCAAAATCCGGATAATCGACCGAATCGGACGATGAAGTACCCAGATCCGTTGCTGTCAGACCCAGTTTTTCTGAAAGCCAGGGGATAAGGTCGCACTTCAGAGGGAAGCCGGCATGATCACTGGCAATGACCAGGTTCATCAATCCATACCTTTGGCACTGTAACTGGCAACGACAGTTGACAGGACGATGGAACAGAGTTTTGATTCAGCCGAATCTGCTCTTGATGTCAGGACTACCGGGCTGTTTGCCCCCATGATAACTGCTCCGAGCTCTCCACCTGAAATGAAGATCAGTGATTTGTAAAGGATATTGGCAGCCTCTATATCAGGAAGGACCAGTATATCCGCGTCACCTCCCACAGGGGAATCGATCTTTTTGATCCTGCAGGATTCGGCCGATACGGCAAGGTCCATGGCAAGCGGGGCGTCGAAAATAATATCACCGAACTCCCCTGTATCAGCCATTTCCTTCATCTTTGCGGCTTCCATCGTACAGGGCATTTTCTCGTAGGGGACTTCCTTGGCACAAACATAGGTCGATTTGGGATGTTCGATTCCAAGGGCTCGGGCCACAATAATGGCATTCTTGAGCATGGCGACTTTCGTATCGTAATCCGGGGCTATGTTCATGGCCGCGTCTGTAATAATCAGAAGCTTATGGTATCCCGGAACATCAAATGCTGCGACATGGCTCAGGACTCCCGGTCCCCTGATCCCGTTCTCTCTGTCCAGAATTGCTTTGAGGAAAGTACTTGAAGCAACAAAACCCTTCATTATCAGGTCGGCATTGCCCGAACGGATAATTTCAACACCTTTGACGGATGCAGTTTTATCATCCTCTGCATGGATGATCTCCACACCGTTGAGGTCGAAACCCGCCTTTTCAGCTGCTTCCCTGATTCCCTTTTCCGGACCGATAAGCACAGCATCCGCCATATCATCTCTAACCGCGGTGCCTATTGCGCCCATAGTTTCGACTTCATCGGCACGAACAACGGCTACCCGCTTTGAGGGAAGCTTCCTGGCAAATGTTTTCATTTCTTCGAGAGTTCTGATTGGTTTCATTGATTCCCCCTGTAAGAATGATTCATGGTTTAGAACTTTTACGCTTTCAACATACATTATGAATATACCGCCTGTACAATATCTCCTGCAAGAAGTGTTGACAAAATGCATTCTGGAAGTGAGATTCGGAGACATTCTTCACTTACAATTAACCCGGATTATCAGATAATCGGGCACCGGCGTTTAACCAAACGATTAAATGCAATTCTCAATCTCTGGAAAGGGGTGATGTACATGAAACACATACCAGCATCAGAAGTCAGGTCTACGATCGCAAACCACATGCTGGCCGACGGGTTCAATATGGTTCTGGATCTGAAAAAAAGTAGAGGAAGCACCATACATGATGCAGCTGAAGATAAGGATTATCTTGATCTATTCAGCTTTTTCGCGTCGGCTCCTCTGGGAATGAACCATCCTGCCCTCTGCACGGAAGAGTTCAGAAATCATCTTGCTGATGTAGCTATCAACAAACCTTCCAATTCCGATTTTTACACGGAAGAACTTGCCTCGTTTGTTGAAACTTTTGCTGATACTGTTATTCCCGACAGTCATCCCTACCTCTTCTTTGTTTCGGGCGGCGCTCTTGCGGTTGAAAACGCCCTCAAGACAGCCTTCGACTGGAAAGTCAGACAAAATCTCAAGGCGGGAAGAGGCGAGATCGGCACGAAAGTGATCCATTTCAGGCATTCCTTTCATGGAAGAACCGGATACACTCTTTCCCTTACAAACACCGCCGACCCCCGGAAGTACATGTACTTCCCTCTGTTCGACTGGCCAAGAGTAGATCCCCCCGCCATCATATTCCCTCTCGAGGAAAACCTTGATGCGGTTATGGAGGCTGAAAAGAAATCACTCGCCCAGATAGATGATGCCATAAGCAAATATGGGCATGATATCGCATGCATGGTCATAGAACCTATCCAGGGAGAGGGCGGCGACAACCACTTCAGACCCGAGTACCTTCAGCAGCTTCGCGACCGGGCCGATAAGCATGAATACCTGCTGATATTCGATGAGGTCCAGACGGGTATGGGACTTACAGGTGAATGGTGGGCCTGGCAGTCACTGGGTGTGGAACCGGACATTTTCTGCTTCGGCAAAAAATCACAGGTCTGCGGGATCGCTTCGAACAGACGGGT
This sequence comes from Candidatus Fermentibacterota bacterium, assembly GCA_030592645.1. Taxonomy (GTDB): domain Bacteria; phylum Fermentibacterota; class Fermentibacteria; order Fermentibacterales; family JCC-6; genus Aegiribacteria. The sequence goes on from JAUVIR010000015.1 coordinate 14,890, forward strand.
TGACAGTATCGAGAACAATGTATTCCATGAATCCAGCAGGCTGAACTCAACCTGGGGCGGCAATCTCGTGGATATGGTCCGATGCAACAAATACCTTGATGTGATGGTCGATGAGAATATTCTTGAGAATGTTCGTTCCAGGAGCGAAACCCTTCTTACCAGCCTCAGGAGCCTTCAGGAGAAGTACCCCGAAGTGATCTCCAATATAAGAGGGAAGGGTCTCATGTGCGCATTTGACCTTCCAGACAGCGAAATCAGGAACAGTATGGTTTCTGAAATATTGAAAAACGGAGCCATCATTCTTCCATGCGGCGATAGAAGCATCAGATTCAGGCCCCCTCTGAATATCACCGACGAAGAGATTCTGAAGGGATTGGATATTGTTTCGAAGAGTCTTGGAAAACTACTCTGATAGGAATTGAATGAATCTCATCAGGTCGACGAAAGAGGATATAGGCCGTATAGCCGCCGAGCTTGCAAGAACAGGCTGGGCCGAAGCCAACGCGGGTAACATCTCCGTACTTCTGCCTGAGGGATCCGACAGCTCGTTATGGGATGAGGATGTCGTCACAGACATCCTCCCCTCCCCCATACCCGAACTGGCGGGTCGAACTTTTCTTGTTACATGCGCAGGAAGCCGGTTCAGAAAGCTCCTGCTCGAGCTGGACACCGAAATCATCCCTGTAAGGGTTTCAGCGGATGGAATGAAAGTAATACGTTTCGCATCCGGGAAAGAGCCGACAACCGAATTCAGCTCTCATATCCTGGTTCTGGCGGAAGCCGTAAACAGGGGCTGGGAAACCGCCTCTCTGGTCCATACACACTCCACCCATATGCTCGCGCTCTCCTCAAGCGACCTGCCCGCGGAAATGCTTGAGGATGCTGTGAACAGATCCCATCCGGAAGTCTCTCTTCTGATGAGCAGAGGCGTCCGCTTCATGGATTACATGACCCCGGGAACCTGGGAACTGGGCGAGGAAACCGCCCGGGCATTCCGTGAGAGTGACTGTGTCATCTGGAGAAAGCATGGAATTCTCGGTCTGGGGAAGGATATAGATTCAGCGTGTGATGCCGTTGAGGTTGTAGAGAAAGCCGCCAGGCTTCTACTGCTCGAAAAATCGGCCTTCGGAAAATTCGTAGGACTCAAGGACAGAGACCTGATGCTTTCCCGGGACACGGTTGAGGATCGATCGGATTCCGAATCCGATGATCAGGATGATACTCTCTCCCCGGTGCCCCCTGTTATAGAAACATAGCCTTCAGGGGTCAGCCTTTTCACATCGAGGGGATTCTCTTCAATTCAAGTATCCATTGAATCTTCTCTCATGCGAATTGCATGGGATTCATGCAAAGTGCAATAGTGTTATTACAAAACAGGAATATGCCTCGATTATAGCAGTGCTTATTCAACATATTTTATTGGAAAGGAATATGCTTTCATAAAAAGCAGGTTTGGCAGATATGAGGGGGTATTTTATGAAATCTTCAGTACGATCGCTTTTTTTCCTTACACTGCTTGTAATCACTTCTGTATTACAGGCGGATACTTTTTTCAGGTCTTTTGATGTTGAGGGTCCAGAGTGTTTTATCGGGGCTATAGAGTTGCCTGATGGCAGATTTGCAGCTGTACGGTTCGACGAGGGCATCGAGCCATGGATGGATGGTCTTCTGTTATTCAATGCCAGCGGAGATTCTATATCCTATGATGAAGAGGTCTTTGGCCATGCTTTCTGCAGTGTGTCTGATTCCTTTCTGGTCTTTGTCAAAGGATACTATGACTGGAACCTGCTCTGGACCGACTTCGATGGTAACATTGTGGATGAAGTTACCATAACCGGAATCAACCCCTGGGATCACCCTGAAGACATAGTAACAACGATGGATGGAGGACTTTTCATCTGTGGAGATGAATTTGTAGTCAAGACTGATGCTTCCGGTGCTTACGAATGGCACCTGCAGACGCCTTGCTGTTATTACCAGTCTGTCACCCAGGGCTCTGACGGGACATTACTGGCAGGAGGATCTTGGTTTCCCTCTGAATACATTGTTAACATCTCCAGTGATGGCATTATCCAATGGGACTGGACCAGCTCCGCTATAGAATATCCTGAATGTTCGGTAGAGTCTGCCGGCAGTGGTTATATCATGGTTTCCGGAAGTAACAGGATTATAAAGTTCTCCGCCTCGGGGGATAGTCTCTGGAGTTACAGCTCGCAGCACAGTGATATCCGGTACCGGGGAGTCACTGTATCCGAAACTGATATTCTTGCGTGCGGCAACAGCCCGAGCGAATCGCTTTCTGTAGTAACAAGGCTCGATACCGATGGCTTCCTGATATGGGAACGTGAGTATCCCGATTGTGCCTTTCTTACTATTGAAGGCACATCAGATAACGGTTTTGTTCTTGCCGGCGCCTGTCCATACCCCGTTTATGGTGTTGATTATGCCAGTCTTCTCATGAAGGTAGACTCCCTGGGCTGGTGGGGTGGAACCGGGGTGGAACCGGAACCGACTCTTGAAAATCTGAATTTGATGGTCTATCCAAATCCTGCTTCATCATACGCAATACTGACTTTCAACCTTGATACTTCTTCGAATGTCAGTCTGGTGGTTTACGATATCGCGGGAAGATGCGTTCTTGAATTCCGCGAAATGCAGTGCAGTCCCGGAAAGAACGAATATCGGATAGATGGCCTTAGCTCAGGAATCTACCTTTGCAGGATGATCTCGGAAGATTGTACTGCGACACAGCGACTCGTTGTAATCAGATAGCTGACCTAATCGTGTGAAATAGCTCCTACCGGGCATCCGTCCTCAGCACTAGATGCGCATTCCTCATCGGGAACCGGATCAACTATGACAGTTGATTTTCCATCAATGATCTCGAATACTTCAGGGCATGATCCCGCACACGCGCCGCAACCGATGCATAATTCCTGATCAACTGCAAAATGCATAAAGTTTCCTTTCATTTCGTTTCGCACTCATCCGATAAGTCTGCATGATCGGATGCTTGCGGTTACCGGAAAATCCCGATGACAGACAATACCATCAATATTTCATGACAGTCAATGGAAAGTTCAAAAGTTGACCGGTTCCGCCTCTAGCACTATTATCGAATCCGAATTGAATAACGCCGGACCTCAGCTGTGATGTTCCCGAAGCACCATAACTTACCTTTGAAACGTATGGGGGCGTATTGAAAATAGCTTTTATTGTAAGAAGTTTTCCAACTCTGTCGGAGACTTTCATACTGAATCAGATCACAGGTCTTCTGGATCTGGGACACTCTGTGGACATCTTTCGCACCATGCCGACTGAACAGACCGGGACCCACCCAATCGTTGAGGAATACGATCTCCTGAAGCGTACCATGTTTATCCCCAGACCGACAGGCAGATTAAAACGCGTTCTTCGTGGTTTACGCATACTCCTGCACGGACTTTCTCAGAACCCCATCATGATGCTGCGAGCCCTGAACGTATTCAAATACGGAAAACAGGCGGCTTCTCTCCGGCATCTTTACCTTGCATCGTGTTTTACAGGCTCGTATGACGCAGTTCATTGCCACTTCGGAATGCTTGGAGACATCGGCGTGCTGCTCAAGGACCTTGGTGCCAGGACCGGTCCTGTCCTGACCTCATTTCACGGCTTCGATATTACAACACACCTTCAGGACAACGGCAAGGACTGCTATCTAAACCTCTTTGAGAAGGGAGACCGGTTTCTGCCCATAAGCGAGAACTGGAGGCGAAAACTGATCGGCCTCGGCTGTCCGCCGGAGCGGATCGTGGTCCACAGGATGGCGGTGGATTGCAACCAGTTCCTATATATGCCCAGATCACTTGCTTCAGGGGAGACCGCTGAAGTGCTGAGTGTTGCCAGATTCGTTGAGAAAAAAGGACTGGAATACGCGATAAAAGCTGTTGCGGCACTGCTGAACCGGGGAGTCGATCTTCGGTACACTATCATCGGTGACGGTGAGCTCCGCTCATCTCTTGCCGGTCTTATCGAGGAACTGGGAGCTGGCGACCGGATAAGACTGGCCGGATGGCAGCCGCAGGACGACGTGCTGCATGCCATGAACAGCGCGCATATACTTCTAGCGCCCAGCGTTACAGCCGCAAGCGGTGACCAGGAAGGAATACCTGTCGTTCTCATGGAAGCCATGGCAATGGGGCTGCCCGTATTGTCTACATTTCACAGCGGCATCCCCGAACTGGTGGAGAACGGCATATCCGGAATACTGGTGCCCCCGCGGAACTCGAAGGCTCTGGAAGATGCCCTGCACGGCATGATCTCCGATCCGGACAGCTGGTCATCCATGGAAATGGCTGCGAGGGAGCGTGTGGAGAGCGACTACAATATCAAGTCCCAGGTGCGCAGGCTTGAACTGATCTATTACGATGCATCGAAGGACAATTCGTGAAAATCAGCGTTGTAATACCCGTCTATAACGCTTCTGAGTTTCTGCGGAAGGCTGTGGAATCAGCGCTCGAGCAGAAGCAGACAGCGCAGGTCATTCTGGTGGAGGACGGCTCCACTGACAGAAGTCTTACGGTATGCAGGCAGCTGGAGAGCCAATACCCTTCGGTGACACTGGTTCGTCACAGCGACGGCGGCAACCATGGAGCTGGTGCTTCGCGGAATCTGGGAATCCAGAGGTCGGATGCCTCCTTTGTGGCCTTCCTTGATGCGGACGATTTCTATTTGCAGAATCGCTTCTCTAAGGCTCAGGAACTCCTGGAATCGCATGATGAAATCGATGGGGTCTACGAGGCCATAGGTGTGCATTGTCAGGACGATGCCTCCCGCAGAAAGTGGGATGAGAGAGGAGATGGGGAACTCTCCACAATGCACCGGAGAATACCTCCGGAAAAACTCTGTGACGTCCTGATAGAATACAGCCTCGGCAGTTTCACTCTCGATGGGCTTGTGGTAAGAAAGTCATCCTTCTGGAGGGATAATCCATTTCCAGAGAAATTAAGACTGCACCAGGATACGGTCATGATGATACAGCTTTCTCATTACGCAAAACTGATGCCAGGTCGATTGCAGGAGCCCGTGGCCATGAGAAGGGTGCATTCGGGGAACAGATACCTGTCCAGCTACAACATACACCGGACTACGATGATGATGTGGGATACTTTGTTCAGGTGGGCTTATCGGGAAAAGCTGCCGGAAAACCGGACAGCGAATATCTTCCGCAACGCCCTGTACTTCAGGTTTCTTACAGGAACAGGCAGATTTTCAAGCTACCGCCCGGAGCCTGCTGCGCTTCTGGGTCTGCTGTGGCGAATTACATGCCATCCGCGTCTTGTCATGCTGGCTTTGAAGGAGCATCGCAGACGGCGCGGGCTGAGCGGGCAATGACATGAGCCACTTCAAGTATCTTTACGAAACCCGGCATAGATTGATCAAACTTGGTCTTCCAGCCCTTGTCAGCCGCGGGACACTTGCCATCTGGGGTGTGCTGACCATCTTCATAATAAGGTCCCTTCCTCCTGAGGCTTACGCCATATACGCTGTAGCAAAAAGCCTGGAGATGTTCGGAGTCCTCCTGGGCGGAGGGTTCATCCAGCAGGCGATACTGAAGCTTGCTTCAGAGGGGGATGGGCTGCGGGAGAAGCAGCTTGCCAATTCCGGTATACTCATGGCCCTCTGCTTCTCGCTTCTGTCGGCTATCCTGCTTATTGCGGGGGGCGGGATAATCGGATCCTTCTACAAGCCCCTCGATCTGTCAGGTATTCCACTTCTGCTTGCCGGAGTTGTGGTTACAGGAACGCTTAACGGATTGCCCAGGCTGCTTCTGCTCACCAGACACCGCACCCGGGACGTAATGATCACCGATATCATTCAGTTCATTATGAAGAGCGGAATAATAGGCGTCCTGCTTCTCACTGGCACCCTGAGGAGTGCACATCAGATATTCACAGCAATGATTATTGCGAACGTAGTTTCATTCTTCGTGTGTGCATGGATCGCCAGACATCTCTTCTTTCCTGCAGCCGGTATCAGGATCGACCGGATCCGGAATGTCATGAGTTTTTCGTTTATCTTCCTCGGAGCAGCTATGGCTAATTTCATCTATACCAGAACCGATATTCTGATGCTTGGCAAGATAGCTCCTGATGATGTTGCGGCTTACGGTGCCTCCCGATCGCTTTCGGGCCTGACCCTGTTGGTCATCAGCGCCGCCAATATGATCCTTCTTCCCTACATTTCCAGAATATGGAGCCAGGGAAGAAGAAAGGAGATACTCTCCAGGGTATGGAGCACTATTCTGCTCGCGGAGATCCTCATTCTGCCGTTTGTTATCCTGTATGTGTTCTTCCCCCGGCAGGTAATCGATTTTGTTTACAGCGGAAAGTATTCGGGTAACTGGAACATTCTTCTGGTTCTGGGCGCTCTCGCAGTTGTGAGACCCCTTGGCAGTTTCTTCGCCACCACGGCATCTGCCATCGGGAAACCCCAGTATGCTCTGTACAGCGTTATCGTATCGGCCGTTGTTAATGTTGGTCTGAACATCTATCTCATACCCAGATATGGAGGCTTCGGCGCTGCTATTGCCACAACCGCTGCGGTGATATTGGGCGCTGCCTGGGTAGTCCTGATCTCGACCCGCTACATTCGAAGCAACGCATAAATGGAAGGATTGGAATTATGACGACCGAATCAAAAGGAAGAACAGCTCTATACTTTACAGTGCTGGTTCTATCTGTTGTTATTCTTTCATCTCTATCCATGGCCCTGTGGGGAGAAATACCGGAAACTCTGCCTTCAGATCAAGAATTGGTTCTCCAGGCCAGCATGACGATTAAAGAATTCGGTGAAGCTAATCAACTCTCAAATACTGTTCTGAAAGAAGTTTTCGGCCTTGCATCCCCAGAAGACCTGCAAAGGACTCTTTCAAGCACGGGTATTCCTCTTGAAACCCTCTCTGTAGAGGTTAATAAGGTTCTGTCCCTTGAATCAGAACATGCATCGAAGAACTGGATGAAGATCAGGCTGAAATTCGTACTATGGGCAATATATCTGGGCGTTGCATTCTTTCTGCTGAAAATGCGGAAGATAACACCCGCCCTGCGGAGAGGATTACTGCTGGGGGCAGTGGTTCTATTCGGCATTATTCTTGGTGCCGATCCCAGTCCCATGGGCACAGTAAAAGATGCTGTTGTTCTCTTCGGTCAGACGAAGGTCATCTTTCCTCCGAGACTGATCGCGTTTACGCTCATGCTCACCGGAGGGATACTGATAGCGAACAAATTTCTCTGTGCGTGGGGTTGTCAGTTTGGTACACTTCAGGATCTGATCTTCCGGCTGAATCGTGACTCCAAAGACCGCACGGGTGTGATGAAGCAGGTGAAAGTACCGTTTGCTGTCTCCAACAGTATCCGTATTGTGTTCTTTGTCTTGATGACGCTGGCAGCAGTCCTGTGGGCCACAGATCTGATCGATCCGATTGACCCGTTCAAGCTATTCAAACCTCTTGTTCTCGGAGTGTTCAGCGGTATTTTCATCGCTGTGCTTCTCATTGCCTCTCTTTTTGTCTACCGTCCGTGGTGTCATTTCTTCTGTCCCTTCGGTCTGGTCGGATGGCTTGTGGAAAAGATCAGCATATACAGAATTCAGGTGGATTATAAGACCTGCATTGCCTGTGACGCATGCTCAAAAGCATGTCCATCAACCGTTATGGAGGCAGTGCTGAAACGAGACCGGATCATTCCGGACTGTTTCTCCTGCGGAACATGCATAGGGGTGTGCCCGACACAATCGATCAGTTTCAAAGCAGGAAAACGATCGGTGCCACCGGCCGGGAAGTTTGAGACGTGACAAAACTCAGTATCCGTTCCATATCAGCCATGGCCCGAAGATAGGATTCTATTCGATAACTACGAATTGCCGTGTTACCGTGAACCCTTCCGAGGTCAACCGGATCATGTACATTCCGCTTGCCAGACCATCCAGAATCACCTCATGTAATCCAGGCTCGTATTCACCAGTAATGGAGTGAACTACTCGACCAGACAAGTCGTAGACGGTCAGTTCCGCCCGGGAGTTCACGGGAAGTGCGAAGACCAGCGAGGCATGACCAAGCGCAGGATTCGGCTGCGCACCGTACAGAGCGAATTGCGCAACCTCTCCCGCAGATCCTTCCTGAGTACCCGTGAACGGCTGCCAGCCCACATTCACATCGTGAAGTGTGGGAGTCGAAAGCGGATCTGTTGTGGTCAGTATTGCCCGGTACTGGAAATAGTTGGCTTCATCAGCCAGAATTCCTTCCAGAGTGCAGGGACCTGCAAGTGTATCCGACCATGCTCCCATGCTAGATGAATTATCGGAAGCCCTTACCTGAAATGCCACACTTGTTCCTGCAGGTTCGGTACAAGCCCACAGAATAGTTTGCCAGTCCGGGCTCTCCTGCACATCAAGCACGCTGGACTCGAGCGAACCGCCTGGGAGAAACTCCGTTAGATCCCACCACGTGATGTCGTCGGCATTGAAAGCTGCTCCGAGAACATCCATCCATCCATCCCCGTTGACATCTGCGGAATAGGCTGAACAGGCAACATCAAAATCCCCGTCTACAATATGTTCCGTCCAGGTTGTACCGGAGCCGTCCATGTTTTCCCACCATGTGATATCATCATCTGACTGAGCTGCTCCGAGAACATCCATATAACCGTCTTTATTAAAATCAGCGGAGTACACTGAGTATACTCCATCAAAACTCCCGTCTACGGTGTGTTCAGTCCAGCTGGTGCCGGTGCCATCCATGTTCTCCCACCAGGTGATGTCATCGGCATAAAAGGCTGCCCCAAGAACATCCATATAGTTATCTCCATTGATATCTGCAGCATATACCGATGTTGCTCCATTGAAAGTACCATCTACTGTATGTTCCGTCCAGGTTGTACCGGAACCATCCAGATTCTCCCACCAGGTGATGTCGTTGGCCAGCTCAGCAGCTCCCAGGATATCCATATAGCCGTCGCCATTGATATCTGAGGAGTATACGGTCCGGGCATTGTCGAAATTATCATCAACGATATGTTCCGTCCAGCTTGTTCCTGAACCGTCAACATTCTCCCACCAGGTAATGTCGTCGCCAACTTCTGCAGCACCGAGAACATCCAGCCAGCCGTCTCCGTTGATATCCGAGGAATGGACTGATAAGGGACTATCGAAATCACCATCTACGGTATGTTCTGTCCAACTGGTGCCGGTGCCATCCATGTTCTCCCACCAGGCGATGTCATCATCCACCCTGGAAGCTCCTAGAACATCCATATAACCATCTCCGTTGATATCCGAGGAGTACACTGAATGGGCACCAGTGAAATTCTCATCTACCTGGTGTTTCGTCCAGCTTGTTCCTGAACCGTCTTCATTCTCCCACCAGGTGATACAGCCCGCAGAATAAGCTGCCCCAAGTACATCCATGTAACCGTCCCCGTTTACATCTGCGGAAACCACTGAGACAGCACCATCAAAATCCCCGTCTACAGTGTGTTCAAGGGGTATCATCGCGATTGTTTTCTTAAGAATGATATTGGAAAGGATATGGTAACACTCAATGTCTGTATCCATGTAGAACTCACTGCCCCAGTCGAAAACCGGCCCAAAGACTCCATCCCCGCCGGACCAGTCGGTCTGGGTTGCGGTGCCGGCGAAAGCTTCGAGGGGAGCTAAGATTACCAGGAAAACAGCAAGGACACAATTCCGTAAATACATTACTTTCTCCTTCCGAATCATTGAGTTCGGAAGAAGGTGATATTCGTCAGAATGAAATGCTATGTATGTATTTCTTACAACCGAACTCGGAAATAATCGTACAATATACTAGAATATTAATGTGTAAGTGTATGATAAATGTCAATGCCAACAGAACAGCACACCAATTGGGGTCGTATCTTGAATTTTGGCGTAATTGTTATTATACTTTCTTATGACTAGATCACTCCGAATAGAATATCCGGGTGCTGTATACCATGTTACTGCTCATGGTACCGGTCGACAGAACATTTTCTTGAATGATTCCGATAAAACCAGATTTCTGGATCGATTACTTATGACGATAAACCGCCATAACTGGCTTTGCCATGCATATTGTCTCATGTCAAACCACTACCATTTATTACTTGAGACATCCGACGGGAATTTGTCAGCGGGAATGAAACTGCTGAACAGCGCATACGCTCAGTACTTCAATCATTCGCATGATCGTACAGGTCATTTATTCCAGGGGCGTTTTAAAGCAATTGTTGTAGAGAAGGATAGTTACCTTCTGGAATTGTGCAGATATATCGTACTGAATCCTGTTCGTTCCGGTATTGTCGAGTCTCCGGACGATTATAAGTGGAGCAGTTACAGACAGACCGCTGGCCTCTATCAACAAGAAGACAGTCCTCTTAGTACAGAGTGGATACTATCTCAATTCGGATTTGATAAATTTACAGCTGAGCGGAAGTATGTTTCGTTTGTGAACAATCTTGATGATGATGCAGTCCCTTTTGAAAAAACAAGTGGACATTTGATTCTAGGCGGAGAGCAGTTCATGGAATCTCTTGTCGGAAGTGATCAGTATAGTGACCTTCCCGAAGTTCCCCGCAACCAAAGATTCCTAAATCGTCCATCACTTGAATCTCTTTTTGCAAGTGCTTCAGATAAAGTCGGTCGTAATAAAGCTATCTATACTGCTCATATAAAACATGGGTATACCCAACAGGAAATTGCTAAGCATTCTGGTATGCACTACAGTACCATCAGCAAGATCATAAAGAATCTTGAGAATAATCAATAGAGAAAACACCAAAATTCAAGATACGACCCCATAAGGTGACCCCATAAGGTGTCAGCCGATAAGTCCCTGCACCTTTTCGATGAGAGCCCTTGGTGCGATCGGCTTCTCAACAAAGTCGTTAACCGGCAGAAAATCTTCGTCCTTCTTCGGATCAAAGAACATTTTCTGCTCGGAGGATACGGCTGATATCATCAGGATAGGAATATCCCTGAAATCCTTGAATCTGCTGTTCTCGTCTGTGCTTCTGATTTCCCATGCGGCGTTGAAACCCTCTGTGATGGTGGTCATCATTACATCAAGAATCACGAGGTCCGGTTTGAATTCGAGCAGTTTAACAAACCCGTCATCGCTATCTCCTGCAGATTCGATCTCGTAACCAACAGATTCGAGTGCGATCTTCATCGCCTCAACGACATCAACATCGTCGTCTATTATCAGTACTTTCTTGCTCAATCTGTTTCCTCCTTACCGAAACTCAGTATTGTGTTGTAAACGTGGTCAACATATTCATCGAAATTTTCTCTCAGTGTACCTGTAAGTTCATTGCCATGCTCGATACTCTCCGGCTGGATACCTATTATCCTGATGGGGGGAAGAGTGGCGATGATACCCCCAAGCGCGATTGTTTCCGCGAAAGTAAGGTCATGAAGGGAGTAATTCGGAAAATGGGCTCCGTCTTCGATCTCCGAAATCCCGAATGTCCTGTATTCACCTGCAGAAACATCCATTTGCGCAGAGTCAACGATAATAACCCTGTCTGATTCCAGAATATCGTTCAATAGATCAACCCCCATGGTTGCGCCATCCATCAACGTGACATCTTCGGGCAATGGACGATCCTTAAGGGAGTTGACTACATGAACGCCCACTCCCTCATCCTTCAGCAGAATATTCCCAAGACCAACTACCAGAAGTCCCACTTACTTGAATCTCACGTTCAGCTGATGTGTAGAACAGGAGATGCACGGGTCATACGCACGAACAAGCATTTGAAGAAGAAGAGATATCTCCTCCTCGGATTTATCAAGGATTGTCGGTGCGAGCTTCCTGAAATCCTGGTCGATGTTCTCGAGATTCTGGGTGGTTGGAATAACGCAATCTGCGTATTCGATTCTTCCTTTGCTGTCGTACGTGTAATGATGGAACAGGATTCCTCTGGGAACCTCTACAGCACTTGATCCGGTTCCCGCCCTTGGCTGGTAGCTGTAATCCTCCTCCTTTATTCCGCGTCTGATGATCTTATCTATGATCTCAACGGTGTCATGCATGATATGGATGGTCTCAATGAGCTGCGCTAGAGTTATCATGTATGGATTATGGACGGGCGCGATCATACCAAGTTTCTCTGCGGCCTTTTTCGCTTCGGGATGGAGCAGGTCGGAGTTATTATTGAATCTGGCCAATGCACCAACCATGTACGAATCACGCAAGTGCTTGCAGTGTTTGGCAGTAGAATCCGGAACGATGAACTCATTGGTCACTTTCCTGTATTCAGCCGGGTAGTAAGTCATGCCCTCCGATGATTTTATGACACCATCGTAGAATGGATATTCGGTACTCCCGCTCACAGGTCCTAGCGATATGTATTCGGTCTCTCTTTCAAAATCAGGGATTCCGCCTGCAACAGATGCTATAAGGTCAACCGTATCTACAACCTCCGGAAGCATTTCAATGATCTTTTTCTGAACATCCCTGAGCGCGGAAACTGATGGAAGAACGGTGAAGCCCTTGATATCCATCGTAATCGGGTGGACATGTCTGCCGACAATAACGTCCGAAACATCATTTCCAAGCTTCTTCAGCTTAAGAGCTCTGACAACGATGTCTCTGTGTGTGGTGGCAAGCGGCAGTACGGATTTAACACCAAACAGATCAGGAGCGACCAGGAAGAAGATATGAAGAAAGTGGGAGGAGAGGTTTTCACCGGCAAGCACTATTTTTCTGAGGTCGACCACCTGTTCGCTAGGCTCGATACCAAGCGCCGCCTCGGATGCACGGACTGAAGCAAGCGCGTGACCGCAGGCACAGATACCGCAGATCCGTGATACGATCTCCCGAACCTCATAATGTGCACGCCCCCTGAGCATCCCTTCAAAAAATCTGGGGGCCTCAACGATGTTGAGAGCGACATGCTCGACCCTGCCATCTTTCACATTAAGCAGCACATCCCCATGACCCTCAACCCGGGTTACGTGATGGACGTGAATATCAATATTCTTTCTCATTGTATATCCTCCGGTCTGAAAGCGTTGAAGATAGTCATGTAGCTCTTTATGTCCTCAACCGTCAGACCATTTTCAGCCAGAACATCCATTGCAGCATTCTCGTTCGGATCGTCCACAAGACCCCGACAACCGGTACATGGATGACCGAATGTGGGATCGATAGCACCGCACCCGCCTCTTGTTATCGGACCCATGCAGGGTTTTCCGAGAGTGAGAAGGCACTCGTTTTCCTTTAGTCTGCACTCAACACAGACAGGGTCATTGTGTCTCAGGGTCTTTTTGCCCTGGAGAATTAGCTGAACATTCTTAAGGAAATCGTTACGATCTATCGGGCATCCGTATATGTATCCATCAACCTTGATAACCTGATCGATCGGCCTTGTAGGAAACGTCGGGAACCAGTCCTTCTTATCTCCGTAAACATCCGCCCTGACATCCTCCAGAGGACGTGTGTTCTTGATGGCATTCACACCTCCGGTGCATGCGCATGCACCGAGCGCGATAACGACCTTTGAGTTCTCCCGGATCTCTTCCAGCCTGGGAATATCCTGTTCCCGGGTGATTGATCCCTCTACGAATGATACATCGATATCCCATTCCGCTTCAGTTATTGCTTCCCTGAACTGAACAATATCCACATGTCCAAGCAGTACAAGAAATTCCTCAACGAAATTGATCGCCTCAAGCTGACATCCCTCGCAGGATGCAAAATCGAAGAAAGCTATACGTGGCTTGCTCATAATGCCTCCTCAAGGTTTTTAACCTGGTTGAAGGTAAACACCGGACCGTCCTGGCATGTGTAGACACCGTTGATCTGGCAGTGACCGCACTTTCCAAGACCGCATTTCATGTGTCTCTCAAGGGAAACCAGTATCTGTTTATCCGGGATACCTCTACCGAGACACTCAAGAATGACAAATCGGTACATGACGGGTGGTCCGCAGACCAGGGCATAAGTCCTGCTCGGATCAACTGTCAGGCCTTTGAAAAGTGTAGTTATTACACCTGATTTTCCGCTCCAGCTCTCGTCCGGATGGTCAACAGTTTCAAGCAGGTTGACCTCAGAGGAATCAGTCCATCTGGAAAGCTCATCCTTGAAGAGTCTGTCAGATGGTGTCCTTGCCCCGTGAAGGATGGTGAATTCACCATACTCAGCACGGTTTGCAAGGATGTATCTTATCACGGAACGCAGAGGGGCAAGCCCGATTCCTCCGGCGATGATCAATACATCGCTGCCTTTCATCTCTTCAACCGGAAAGCCATTTCCAAAAGAACCGCGGATGCCGACTTTGTCGCCTTCCTTCATATTGTGGATGGCGGTTGTAACATCACCCACACGCCTTATTGTAAGATGAAAATTGTTGTCCGTCGGTGAAGAGCAGATCGATATGGGAGCCTCACCGATACCGGGAACAAGAAGCTGAACGAACTGACCGGGGTCGTGATTAAGCTGCCTGCCGCCTGGAAGCTCTACCTCAAAAACCTTCTCGGTCGGAGTAAGGTCCTGCACCGATTTGATGGTAGAGATCAAAGGTACATAGGAATTTTCTGTGATAGCAGGCATTATTCCACCTCCTCTGAGGACAGTGCGTTTGCTATCTCAACAAGGTTGATTTCTGATGGACAGGTTTCCCAGCATCTGCCGCAGCCTGTACAGAAGATCTCTGAGAATACATCCAGATGGTATTTGAATTTCCTGTGGAACCTGTGTCTTATCCTCGCGGCAGCATTGTCTCTGAAGTTCTCTCCGTGTCCGACAAGCGTAAAGTCCGCAAGCTGGCATCCGTCCCAGTGTCTGGTCCTGGTGCCTTCTTCCATGGACAATGCCATATCATCTGTAACATTGAAACAGTAACAGGTTGGACAGACAAGAATGCACTGACCGCAGGAAAGGCACTTCCTGCCCATTTCCTCCCAGATCGGATGATTCCATTTTCCTTCAAGGACCAGCGGAAGGAGTTTCGCCTGGATATCAATTCTGGCAGTGAACATCTCACGCTGTGAATTGAGAATGTTTTCACGAAGATTGAGATATCTTTCAGTTGCAGGTTCATGTTCGATGGAATTGATTATCTTCATTCCCTCTTCGGTTGCAACATCTACAAGGATCATGTTTCCGAGGTCGGTCATGAAGAGATCAAAACCCTCTTCGACCTTAAGATCCATAACGGAATCCTCGTAGCTGTACTCATCAGGGATACCATCAATACCGATGATGACGGTGTTCTCCCGCCTTGCGATGTAATTTCTATCCTTATTCCGGTTCATCATCACATCATCAAGAAGTTTGATAGCTCTTATGTCTCCTGGGCGAACACCAAGGATCACCTGTCTGTCAGTAACAAGCTCCTCTTTGAATTCGAGATTCTCCGTCAGCGTGAAATTCACCAGAGCTTCATGCTGAGGCATGAGATATTTCTTGGGAGGAAGTATCGTTCTGATGTACTTAAACTCCACATTCGATGCATCTGCTATTTTGTCAAAAACAAAATGCTTCCCCCTGGGAACGGGCGCATAAACACTTGGATATGCGCTTATCAGGTATGAAATAAGTTCTTTCATCCTCGATTTCTGAAATATGAATTGCTTCACATCAACCTGCCTTAGTTAGGATTACTTCAGATCGTAGTAACGCATTTGACCATTCAACAATTAACCGTTTTACTATTTAGATTGAACAGAATGTTGAGCCACTTCAAACATCCTGTCAATCATGTTCAATTCTACGAAAAAGAACGCTCAAAGTCACCTGTTTAGAGTTGTAATTTTTAAAGATTCCAGGGCTCATCCAGTACATGCTAATAATCCGTAAACCTGTTAATGGTAAACGATATCTACCGTAACCTATTCTAAGGTGTAAGTCTTTTTACATCACGGGGAAACATGGTAGTAAGCCGGATATTGTCAACTCCAAGAATTCTTGCGGTTATCCGCTCAAGGCCTATAGCAAGACCGCCGTGGGGAGGAAGACCGTACTTGTGAGCCTGCAGATAGCTCTTGAATGACTCTGGATCAAGCCCGAAGGCTTTCATTTTCTCGACCTGGACATCGTAATCATGTATCCGCTGCCCGCCGGTTGTCACTTCAAGACCCCTGAAAAGCAGGTCAAAACCGAGAGTTGTGCCCGGGTTATCAGGATCATCCATGGTGTAGAAGGGTCTTTTCTCTGTCGGGAAATGGGTAACGAAAAGGAATTCGGAATTCCATTTCTCAAGTGACCAGGCACAGAGTAATTTCTCTTCCTCAGGATCAAGGTCCGGTTCTCCCGTGTTGTCCTTCCCGCTGATCTCCTTCGTGATGCGGTGCGCCTCCTCAAGGGTTACCGATGGAATTGTTTCCGATATCACGGGAAGCTCCGCTCCCAGCATTTCAAGTTCTACGGAACATTCTCTTTTCAATGCTTCCATACAGTCCCTTAAAACGGCTATTTCGACTGACATAATCTCTTCAAAGCCTGAAATGAATCCCATCTCAAAATCAAGGGATGTGTACTCGTTGATATGCCGAGATGTCTGATGAGGCTCTGCCCTGAATACGGGTCCGACTTCGAATACACGCTCGAAGACCCCTACTCCCATCTGTTTGTAGAACTGGGGTGACTGGGCCAGAAACGCTTCGCGGTCAAAGTACTGTATCTTGAAAATGTTCGCTCCGCCTTCAGCGCCTGCCGAGCATATCTTCGGAGTTCTTATTTCGGTAAAACCCATCCCGGCCAGGCTGTTCCTGAAAGCAGATGCGAACGTTTCTGCAACTTTCAGTCTGGCTCTCTCCGTCGGATGTCTGAGACTGAGCGGCCGCAGATCGAGATTGGTATCGATATGAAGATCCAGCACTTTCTTTGTCATATCCACAGGGGGCAGTTCCGCGGGCAGGGAGATGAATTTAACCGAATCCAGATGCAGCTCGACGGTATTGGGATAAATTGAGACGTCCTTTATCCGAGCCTTCTTCACTGTTCCTGTAACCTCAACCGACTGTTCTACTTCCAGTTTATCCAGGATTTCCTCGTTGCCCTCGTTTCCCATTACGCACTGCAGAAGACCGTCATGCCGACGTAGAATGATGAACGCGCCCCAGCCCAGACGGCGTATCCTCTGAACCATACCGTGAATCGTTACGATCTCCCCGGTCATATTTTCCAGCTCTGCCGCAGATACAGGACTTCTAAGTCCATTATCACTTATGCTCTTCATGGAAATCCCTTCAAATGCTTTCGTGTTTGGAATCGGTAATATACTGAAACAAACAGGAATGGAGATTATCCCCCTGCTTTGTAAATACGAATCAGTCTGTTGGGTGCCGACACCAGATGCGCAAAAAGGCTCTCTCCTTCTTTTCTGCACAGCTCCGCAAAGTCATCGGTTGCCTCCATTTCCGGCTGATCCGAAGAGATGAGGAGCTTCAACCTCCTTACATCTCTCAAACACTCGATGATCTCCATCTGATAGACGGATTTTGAGCGTTCCCTGAGCTTCTCCAGCGCTTTTAGGTCTGAATCCTCAAGGGTGCTCTCTTTTAATAGCCTGAAGCTTTCTCCCAGCCTCTCCATACGCTTCCGGACAAGCTTCAATTCTTCAATGACTACAGAATTACAAATTTTCATATTCTTGGCAATACAGCTTCCGTGAGTTAGTATTCTGCTGAAGTATATAAGCATATTAAGATAGGAGCAGAATGCCAGACACCTACAGGATCCTAGCCATCAACCCCGGTTCCACCTCGACAAAGATATCTGTTTTTGAGAATGAAAGGGAAGTCTGGTCAACCAAGCTTACCCATTCGCAGGATGAGCTTTCGGAGTACGGTCATATCTTCGATCAATACGAATTCCGAAAAGGCGTTATACTGAACGCCCTGCGGAACGCTGATTTCGAAATATCCGCTTTCGACGCCATAGTCGGCCGGGGCGGTGTTCTATACCCCATAGAAGGCGGAACCTATTCCATAGATGACAGGCTTATCGAGGATCTGCACAAAGGTGTACAGGGGGAGCATGTTTCCAACCTCGGAGCTCCTATCGCAAGGGAACTTTCAGTTACTGCCGATTGTCCCGCCTTTATCGTAGACCCTGTTGTTGTTGATGAGATGGAACCTCTCGCCAGGTTCTCCGGTCATCCTGATCTTCCCAGAAGATCGATCCTCCACACACTGAACCAGAAAGCTGTCGCAAGAATGGCAGCAGCCGATCTTGGCAGAGATTACGGCGATCTGAATCTGATAGTGGTTCACCTTGGTGGAGGTATTTCAGCCGGGGCTCACAGGGGGGGCAGAGTGATCGATGTCAATAATGCTCTAAACGGAGACGGTCCTTTTACTCCGGAACGGTCAGGAGGCCTCCCGGTCGGAGATCTGGTTGAACTCTGTTTCAGCGGCAGGCGGACCCACACAGAGATCAAACGCATGATCAAAGGCGAGGGCGGGATAGTGGCTTACCTGGGAACCAACGACATGATGCAAGTCGAAGAGGAAGTTAAGAATGGCAACAGCAGGTATGAATTGGTTTACAGAGCAATGGCATACCAGATTTCCAAGGAGATAGGCGCTCTCTCGGCAGTTCTCGGTGGAGATGTCGACGCAATAGTAATTACAGGCGGTATTGCTTATGATAGGAGCTTCATCGACTGGATAATCGGGCGCGTTAAATTCATAGCTGATGTGCTTGTATATCCGGGCGAGAAGGAGATGGAGGCCCTGGCTCTCGGGGCACTTCGTGTTCTCCTGAAACAGGAAACAGCAAAGATATACAATCCCGAAGGACAGGTTCGTTAATGAGTAAAAGCGGTTTTGAAAAGGAGAAAAAGGCCTGGGAGGAGAATATCCTCAACCCCGGGCTTGAAAAGTTCCCCGAAAGGAAGGAAGTTTTCACAACAGGCTCCGGAGATCCCGTAGAAAGAGTGTATTTTCCAGATAACCCCGGAGATGAATATCTGGAGAAGCTGGGATTTCCCGGAGAGTATCCCTATACAAGGGGAGTTCAGCCAACTATGTACCGTGGCCGTTTCTGGACCATGCGCCAATACGCCGGTTTTGGAAGTGCCGAGGAATCCAACAGACGATACCGCTACCTGCTGGGACAGGGACAGACCGGGCTTTCAGTAGCCTTCGACCTCCCGACGCAGATAGGATACGATTCCGATCACCCGCTCTGCACTGGAGAAGTAGGGAAAGTGGGCGTTGCGATCGACAGTCTGGCTGATATGGAGTTACTCTTCAAAGATATCCCACTGGACAGCGTTTCCACATCCATGACCATCAATGCGCCGGCAGCTGTTCTGCTGGCGATGTATATAGCCGTCGCTGAAAAGCAGTCCATTCCCCCCGAAAAACTCAGAGGTACAATTCAGAACGACATACTGAAGGAATACATGGCCAGAGGAACTTACATTTTCCCGCCCGGCCACTCCATGAGACTGATCACCGATATTTTCAGTTTCTGCAACAGGAATGTTCCGATGTGGAACACGATCAGCATTTCAGGCTACCATATCCGGGAGGCAGGATGCACGGCCTCGCAGGAAGTTGCCTTTACCATAGCGGATGGAATCGCATACGTTGACGCAGCGATGGAAGCAGGGCTTGCGGTGGATGATTTCGCACCAAGGCTCAGTTTCTTCTTCAATGCTCACAATGATCTTCTGGAGGAGGTTGCGAAGTTCAGGGCGGCTCGAAGGCTCTGGGCAAGGATAATGAGAGAGAGATTCGGCGCGCGCAAAGCAAAAAGCCTGATGCTCCGGTTCCATACACAGACCGGCGGTTCAACACTTACTGCTCAGCAGCCCGATAACAATATTGTAAGGGTGGCAATACAAACCCTGGCGGCTGTGCTCGGCGGAACTCAGAGCCTCCACACGAACAGCAGGGATGAAGCTCTTGCGCTGCCATCGGAACAAGCTGTACGCATAGCTCTCCGAACCCAGCAGATCGTTGCTGAAGAGTCAGGGGTCTGCAATACGGTAGATCCGCTTGCAGGCAGTTATGCGGTGGAGGAAATAACGGACAGGATAGAAACCGAGGCCATTAATTATATAGAAAAAATAGATTCTCTGGGCGGAATGGTTCAGGCAGTGGAAGAGGGATATCCGCAGCGTCAGATCCAGGATGCGGCCTACACCTACCAGCGGGAGATCGAGGATTCCGAGCGGATAGTTGTAGGGGTAAACAGTTTCGTTGTTGAAGAACAGCCGCCGGAGGGACTGCTGAGGGTTGATCCCTCGGTTGAGAAAACCCAGTTCGCTAAACTTAAAAATACCAGGGAAAACCGTGATAACAGCACGGTATCCGATTGCCTGAATGCTCTTGAGCTGGCCGCAAATTCATCTCTTAACCTCATGCCTTCCATATTGGATGCCGTGAGGTCCTATGCTACACTGGGTGAAATATGCGGTGTACTCCGTGAAGCTTTTGGCGAGTATAGACCAAACACAGTCCTCTGATGCAGCCTGTATACAGATCGTTGCGAAGCGGACATACCGGAAAGGTGGAAATAATGAAATTTATTAATCCATCGGCAGTAGCTTTTATTACGTTAACTATTCTGCTACTTACCGCAGGATGCGGCGGTTCAAATGTCGACAGGACAACATGGCTCATCGTAGTCGGGGAAGACACGATTTCTGTTGGTGAGGCCGGTGAAGCCTGGAACCAGCTTGGCGACAGCCAGAGAGAACAATTTAATTCCAAGGATAATACCATAGGTGAGTACATAGTAACCTACGGACGCAAAGTCCTTCTCCAGATGGAACTCGCGGACTCGGGATACTTGAATGATCACCTCCTGCTCTTATCCAGAGGGGCGTGGCTGAATGCGAAGCTGGGCGAAGCTGGAAGGAAACTGCTTTACGAGAGGGAACTGGAAGCCATCGGAGATGACGAAATAGATTTCTTCTTAAGCTACCTTGGCAGACATGTCCTTTATACTATAAATCCCGGCACCGATTCCGAGCAAACGTTAGGTCCTGTCCACATCCCGCTCCTGCCGGCAGATCTGATCAGACTGCTTGATTCCCTTTCATTCGGAGAAGCCGGAATAATGGAAAGCGGAATGGAGATAAGACTGGATTCCATCGTGACAGCGGATTCTTCGCTTATACTCCAGGCTCTTTCGGATACAGTGATGGTTCGATCAGGGGCATCATCTGCGATTGCAACCAGAAGATACCAGGAAATGGAGGATAGTCTTAAACAATCTTTCCATACCGATTACAATCTCAGCCTGGATTCAATGGTTCTGGAGCAATTAGTGCTTTATTACTCCGAGGAGGCTGAATTCCCGAATGGAGAAACCGTTGTTTTCACCTCAGACCTTGGCAGCATTACAGCTGAAGAGATGAGGGGTGAGATTTCTTACAACCAGAGCCATCAAATGCTGAGCCCCGCTAATACGGTCTGGATGCATGGTTTCGTCGACCTGCTGCTTTTCGACTTCTACAGCCTTGATCTTCTCGAGAACGAATCTATGGAGTTCGTCAATACCCTCCGCGAGGAATCGGAGAAGTACCTCCTTGAGATCGCATCCGAAGAATTCTACACAGACAGGATTCAGTCCACCGTGACAGTTACCACCGAGTACATGGAAGATCTGTTTGAAAACCTGGAAGAACCCTTCACTGTTCCGGAAAAGAGAATTCTTCAGGCCATCTATATGCATGAGGATTCCGCCAGAGTATATCGCGATCTGGCCCAGGATGATAAGAACGATTTCCGGCTCAGAATGCCTGGATTCGTGAACCTTGCCGCCGATTCAGCTTATCCTCAGATAACCGAGCCTCTATCCGTCAGTCAGGTTCCCGGATTCTACGGTGAGGATATTTTCCTTATCGATCCTGCAGATACTACTACCTGGATGGGACCTCTTGCTCTATACGACGGAGATCTCATGTGCATGTTCCGGCTGATCGAAGTGATCCCCGAAAGGAATTCTACATTTACCGAGGTTGAGGATCAACTGTATATGATGGCCAGGAACAGGCTGGAGGAGCAGGCCACGGTGGACGTTATTCGTGAGCTTGAGGAGAAGTTCGGACTGCTCATTAATGAGGACATTCTTGAACAGCTGCCTGAAGATCCCGGCAGCTGGTCCGAACTCTAATCTGAGTTGAACGAAAGAGGGGACATGTGCTTGAAGCTCATGTCCCCTTAAACTTACCCGTCTGAAGTTATTTTAAAATTATTATCGACGCGGATGCTGTGGCGCCATCCTCAGATGTAACCCGAACAATGTAATAACCCGCGTTCAATGAATTTACCTGCAATGTGCATTCTGAATCCTCAAGGTTTCCGGTAGCAACAAGTCTACCTGAGGTGTCGTAGAGATCCAGGGTGCCGTTATCCGCAGGATAGGAAACGGAAAGTGATCCGTAGCAGGGATTCCCGGTGACTGTAATCTCTGGAAGACTGATCCCGCTGCCGGAGTCCTCAATTCCAAGCATATGCATAGCGGGCATAAGTGTAGGGTCACCCAGCACCACCATCCCGAGATGCCATGACAGCTCACTCGGAGAAAGGCCACCCTGGGAAATGTAATCCCACCAGTCCTGGTAGGCTTCGCCCAGTGATGCGCCGGTACCCAGGGGTGAATAGAAGGGCGTGAAGTGCAGCATTGCGCCGCTTTTGGTGCTTCCCACAGATGCAAGGCTGCTCTCTGTACAGTAAGCGTATACGGCTCCCATGCTGTGTATTGTCGTGAAGCGGGCGTTCGAGCAGGCGAAAAGGTTGTAGAAATGAGCCTGCGGCAATGCGGGAATCAGTTCATCGTATGTCGTTGTCGGTCCCGGACTCCAGAAGTGGGTGCTGGAGCTCGAGTGAACGAATGGGCTTATCCAGACGTAGTTGCCTGGAAGCCTGTTTTCGAGATAATCGGTACCGTTTGTAGCTGCTGCATTACTCACAAGTTCGGTATTGGGATAGAGATATTGCATGGAGGCCTGGTATTGATACGCCCAGGGAATCCAGTCGTCATCTACGTAGCAGAGTGCGTTAAGGGGTTCCGGGTCGCCGTTCAGTCTCCAATCATGGATCCTCTCCAGGTAATCGTTCAGGATTTCGGTAGGGTCCCCAACCGCCGTCAGGTTATCGACCTTGATCCGTCCCACGTATATCTCCGGGTCAAGGGTTCCGTAGAATGTGTCATAGATCCCGTCTGAACCGGGGATAAGCTGGAATGGGTATCCTATCCAGTTATCCTCCCAGTCGCCATCAAGGTCCATATAGAAGTAATCACTTGGAAACGTTTGCGAACCCTTTGCTGTACTGTCGCTGTACGCGCTCCAGGGTGCAGGGAGGTTCCCTACAAGCACAGCGCCTTCAAGACCATCGTTGAATTTGTCTGTAAGATACGCCTTCATCTCTTCGGGCGTGCTGTATGTAACCTCGATGACTTCGGTGGAAAGCCCCTGCGACGCTATATCCGCCGTCCACTGGTCAAGCAGACCGGCATCAAGGCTGTCCGTAAGCCCGTCTTCAAAGATCAGGATGAAATCGGCTCCATCGGTCCCTGAGATAGAGGTGACAATAAGGGGCATGTACTGAGGCTGAGCCAGGATCCACTCCTCGTAAGTTCCCTCTACAAATGACGGATCGGGGTTGATCGTCATGGGCGTATCATCATATACGCCCCCGATCAGGACCAGAAATATCAGAGTCAGATCAAGCATAATATCATTCCTATTCTATTTAGTTCCATGGGGCCGGGCGTCACTTCTGGTCACTTGCTAATGTAAGTGACCAGAAGTGACGCCCGGCCCCGCTTAGAGTTTGAGGTACTGGTAGAGGTCGAGGTGGCGGACGACAAAATTCAGCGCGGGGTAGAGGATACTTGAAATAACCCCCAGCCACAATACCATTTCCCGAAAGACGGTGTTTGTACCTTTCTCTTCTATTCCAGCTTCAGCAACGTTGCAGTGATTATAGTATTCCCCGAACACAGCCTTGCCGTATAGATACCTGTTGAGACTTCAAGTCCAGAAGATGATTCACCATTCCAATTAAATACAGCTTCCCCTTCAGTGGAAACAGCTTCAAGCTCAGCCAGCATTCTCCCAGACAGATCAAAGATCTGAATGTCAACGGGATGACCCGGAATATCCGAAGCTGTAATAGTGACTGAATTGGAGAAAGGATTAGGAGAGGCTTGTAGATTCAAGTCGAATACTGAACCTGATTCATGTCCCTCTATGCCAAGGTTGATGGTGGTGTTGCGATATATTCCTCCCCATTTCATAACCAGATCTAAATCTCCATCAATGTCCATATCAAGAAAATCCGCACCAGGCACAGTGGAAAGCCATCCCGACCCTCCTGCGTTGAACATCCCGTCCCCATACCCGGCAATGGAACCACCTATTTCTGCTCCTAAAGATAGATCAAGATGACCATCAAGATCAAGATCTACGGACGCTAATTTCTCAATACTACATCCACCATAGAAATAACAATGCTGTGGATATTCAGGGATTTCAAATGTTCCATCCTGCTGATTCAGGAAGATAAAGGTGGATGGATCGCTCATGCCGGCAGTTCCGGCAATAGCTATATCCATATACCCATTCTCATTGAGATCACCGTGGGTACAATGATAATTTAAGTCCAATCCGAAGCCATCGGTAATTTCGTAAAAAGTTGAGTCGGTAAAACTTCCATCACCGGTTCCTTCAAATAGCAGTACTCCAGCACCTGCTTTATTACATGCAATATACAGATCAAGATCAGTGTCATCTGGGCCGTTGAAGTACGCCAGTTTACATGATGAAGACAAATCATAGTATACTGACTCCCACTCCAGGGTAAAATGTCCCATACCATCACCAAGCATCACTGTAACAGTGTTTCCTTCGGAGTTAACACCAACCAGATCCAGGTGGCCGTCGTTGTCTACATCTCCAATACAACCATTTAAGTATGACCATGGAAATACATCATTCAGTATGAAGTTCCCTGTGCCATCACCCAGATACAGCCATGACTCCTCAAGGCTCATGAGCAATACATCTTTGTTGGAGTCTTCATTGAAGTCAGCCGTGAGTAATTGAAATACATAGGAAGTATCAATGTAGACAGGGCCCAGACGCGTAAAGCTGCAGTCGCCATTTGAAAGAAATACTTCGTAATAACTGCTATCAATAATCCAATCTGCTACCGCAAAATCCTCAAGTCCGTCGTTATTGAAATCCGCAGATTCAATATCGCTTACGGTTATGTCATAATAATTGACCAGCTCGAATATCTCAGCAGTTGTTCTTGATGTAATGAAGAACGGAATTATCAGAAAAATAAATGTGACTATTGAATTGAATTTCATCCCAATCATCTCCCTAAGGAAGAACTACAACCCTGCGGATAAGTTCCTCTTCGTTGATTCCTTCTATTACTATCGTATACAATCCTGCCGGGAGGATATCATGCGTAGAAAGCTCAAGAATATGAGAACCTGAAGCAAGTTCACGCAGATCTTCCTCCGCAACAAGTCTGCCATCGATGGAATAAGCCCTGATTGAGATACCGCTATAAATCGGTTCCAGCAGGTCAAGGTTCAGCACGATACTCTCGCATGGGCTTTGAAGAAAGATACTGGTTACGGAGGGTGCATTGACGGCAAGATTCCCAGTTGCTCTTGCATTGTTGTCTTCAGCTGCTTCAGGATACTCGTTGTCAGGATCAACTCTTACAATAAGGTCATCGGTAATAAATCCTGTCTCAGGAAGTATCAGTTCTATTATGTAATACCATCGTACAGCGGAAACTCAGAAGAACTGAGTACTCTGTTCCCAATGAAAAGGGCTATTCCCACAGTGTTATAATCATATCCGATTACATCTTCTGAGGATTGTCTGACCTGTAATTCCACTTCCGATGTCCTCGTGGTTTCTGCCGATGGATTGTCAGCAACCTGTACAGTGCGAGGTGAGTGGGATATCAGAACTGAAGGTGCTCTTATATCTACTACAACAGGAGCAGGCACTCCGGAGCCTGTAACTTCCACCTCCGCGAGAAGAGTTAGCGCAGCGTTCCCATCTATTCGCCTATCAGAAATAACTTGTTCTACTCCAAGCAGTTTGAAATCCAGCTCTTCACCATCAGAGAACTGCATATCGTAATTACCTGTTCTCCAGGGATCATGCTGATACATGGGCCAGCCTCCGGATGATGTTGAATATCCTTCCCATTCATACAGAGTCAGTAAACCGGATGCGTCTGATGTAAGACATTCCATGGTTCCGTCACTATCAAGATCGACAATAAGCGGTGCCACAAAAGAGGCATCCTCGGACCATGTCGGAAATCCGGGAAGAACATTCATGTTATCCTGTGGGTCATGCCCGTAATTCAATGTTGAGAATCCCGTAAAAGGTACCTGAATTTCCGATTCATAAACGGTTGTACCACCAATGATAGTTACGGATCTTACTGTTTCATCCCATTCCGAATGAGTGTTTTCCTCCATCACACCGGCATTCAATTGCCAGACAGGTTCAGGATACTCATTACTTGATAAGAGTCTCCATCCGCACATACCCTCAAGAGTATACGCTACTTCAGGTTCGGTATCGTCATCAAGCTGTCCAATGGCTGGTCCGCCCATGTTCGCCCAGCAATCATAGCCAGTCTCCCAGTCATGATGCCGCCATTCCATATAAGAACCTGTCAGATTGTATACGAAAACCTTTTTGAATTTGTAATTATTTGCTTTTAAAGGATCATCTGAAGCATATACTTCGGTATCCGGAAGAGTGAATGTTGTGTCTTCCATTGAACCTGACTGTGCTGGATACAGATAGTATTTACCTGGAAGTGTATCCCAGCTGGTTGATGAGATGAGAATCGTATCAATCGCAATATCAGGTGGGAGAAGAAATGTCTGTGCTATAAAAGGTACAGATGGAAGACCTGCAGAGTATTCTCCACTCATCGGCAGGGGGAAATCCGTCACTGAGACTGTGTGGTATGTTATCCCCTCCACTTCAACGGTATCGATGAAAACATCACCTGGAAGGCAGGATGGCGTGAAGGTTATGTCTGCGTATGCCCCCCCCAGTACAATAAATAGCACATAAATTAAGAATAGCTTGCTCATTATCCCCCCAATAGCTTAGCTGTTAACTTTATTTGTGTTACTGTTAATTTGTCAGCTTGGTAAGGAGATGTCAATCGAGCTGGATTGAAGGGAAAGTGATCTAATCCTGGATTTCTATGGAAAGTCCCTGTGGTGGTTGAAACCGGTTAGAGCCTGAGGTACTGGTAGAGATCAAGGTGACGGACGGCGAAATTCAGCGCGGGGTAAAGGATAGTTGAGATAACCCCGAGGTATAACAGTCCAAACACTATGAAGATTCCAAACCTTTCAAGCTTTCTGTAATTGTAAAGAGCCTGCCCCTTTAAAAACCTCGCCACTATCCTGCTGCCGTCAAGCGGAGGGATCGGCAGGAGGTTGAAGACCATAAGCACGATGTTCATAAGTGCGCCCATCGCAAGGCTGTGCACCAGTATCGAAGGCAGAATACCGCTTGCAAGATGAAGAAAAAGCGTAAGTACAATAGCTATCGCGAAGTTCGTAGCAGGGCCTGCAATAGCAACCCACATCATGCCTGTCTTCGGGTTTCTGAAGAATCCCGGATTAACCGGTACAGGCTTTGCCCATGCCAGCATGATGGGGCTGTTACTGATGAGGAAGAATGCGGGAAGCAGGATCGTTCCCACTAGATCAATATGGGGAACAGGGTTGAATGTCAGTCTACCCATCTTGTAAGCGGTGGGATCTCCAAGTTTAAGCGCAACGTACCCGTGGGCGATCTCATGACAGACCACGCTGAAAAAGACGATAATTATTATGAACGGAGTTTCTATACCCATTACCTTCTCCGCCCTGCAAGCAGCAGCCAGACCATCTGCCCTAAGGATGCAAGCGCTGCGGCTACATAGGTCATGGATGCAGCGCCCAGCACTTTCTTGACGCCTGCCAGTTCGTCTCCGCTCATGTTGCCGCTTCTCTCCAGATATACCATGGCTCGCCTGCTGGCATCGAATTCAACAGGAAGTGTGACAAGCTGAAAAAGCAGAGCGGCACCGTAAAGCGCGGCTCCGAGATAGTAGAGTGCGGTCATGTGAAAGAACAGCCCGCCTATTATCAGCGGAAAGAGCATCTGGGAACCAAGGTTTGCAACAGGCACCAGCTTCTGGCGAAGCTTGAAGGGACTGTAGCCCATAGCGTCCTGAACGGCATGCCCCGCTTCATGGGCTGCTACTCCTACGGATGCTATGGAATTCCCGCTGTAAACATTCTGGGAAAGGCTCAGCATATTGTTCCGGGGATCGTAATGATCTGTAAGGTTTCCGGCTATTTCCTGAATACCGATATTCGCAAGTCCGTAGCTGTCGAGTATTTCCCGTGCGACAGCTCCGCCGGGTATTCCTCTTCCAGTACTTACTTCGCTGAAACGTTTGTATGTACTGCTGACCTTCGATCTGGCTATGAGGCCAATGATCATAGCGGCGATAATAACTAGAAAACCAGCATTCATGTCCATAAATCCCAGATACATTTTCCGCCCTCTTTTAAGCTGTAACTACAAAATTCGTTCCTCATGCACGAATATAAGCAAGATTATTACCCTTGAATATTGTGCTTATAGAGCACCTGGAACTATACATCACCGTTTCAGGTGACATTATGGCACAGGCAGGAGATCGCTGAAACTGACCGTTTCCCGTCTTCCCAGAAGGGTTTTTAACCGCTCAATGACCGCTTTCTGTCTAACATCGTCCTCGAAGTCACAGGGATGAATGGCGAATCTTACCGCAGGGGAACCTCGCAGAAGCATACCGGAAACAGTTACCCAGAATGCCGCAAGAGTTCTTTTCACAAAGCTGCCACCCGCATAGTTCACAGCAGGCATTCGAAGAATAGTCCGGTCTGTTCGGGGGTCCCAGATGCGCCACCTGCTCTCCGCGAAGGTGAACCCGGTTCTCGCCAGTGCTGCTATCGAACTTCTGCTGTACAACCATGCCGGAGCAACAAAACCGTTGACTTCAATACCAAGAGTCCGTTCAAGAACCGCGCGGCCCTCAAGAAGAAGTTTTTCCGCCGCTTTTTCATCAAGACCCAGAAATTCACCTTCGCCCCTGGTGAACAGAGCCGACCTGATCCTCTCTGAGATAGACAAAGGGGAGCTGCCGGCTATATGCTTAAAACCGTGAAGAACCACCTCCACTCCATTTCTCTCCAGCTCTGAAAGCCATTTGCAGAAATCAGGGAATTCGTCCAGCAGCCACCTTCCATGGTAGTCCGGAACAACCAGCATGCTGTACCTTCTGACCCCGAGTTCCCGAAGAGCGGAGTGTATCCTTCTCAGGGTCTCTTCATGAGCCGGCGTCACATCGTGCACGGTCAGTTGCAGTCGTTTCACGATTATTTCCACCACCTGTCCGGTGAAACCAGTCTCTCAACGTCCTTCTCATCGAAGGCATCAATTATCCTTTCGTAGAAACTCTCGATTTTCCTGAAAACATCCTCCCAGGAATGCCTCTCAACGGCGTACTTCCTGAGATATTTAGTGGTTTCTTTATTGGATATTGCTGCAGCCTGAGAAATGAAGTCAGCCAGGCTTTCAGGGTTACCGGACTCGAAGGGAGGAAGAAGACCAAGAGACACTGCCATTTCACCCGAAGCGGATACATCGGGAAAGACGGGAACGGTACCGGACGCAATCGCCTCAAGGCCTGCGAGTCCGAATGTCTCATACCGGCCCAGGGCCAGAAAGACATCGGAGGATGCCATAGCTTGCGCAACGTCATCTCTGCCGCTGAGAAAGGGCAGACGATGGATTTCAGGGTACTTATCGATGAAATCACTCACAATACCTTCGTGCGGACCGCGGCCCCCTATGACAAGCTTGATCCTGCGGGGATCTCTGAAAAGCGGGTAAGCCTCCATCAGAAGGTCCAGTCCCTTCTCCCAGTGAAGCCTTGCAAGATACAGAACGATCCTGCACCCTGCGGATGCGCCGACTTCCCTTCGGAACCCGCTTGAGAATGCAGACGGAGAAAACCTGTCCGTATCAACTCCAAGAGGGGTATGAAAGAGTCTTCTTAAACCGGCTTCGTACAGCTTCTGAAGCATGCATTCTGAAGCGGCAAAAACCGCTGTCATACGGCTGTAGTGCCTGCTGACATGGTTTACGGCAATCCTGCGAAACCGCTCGGCAACTTTCGAGGGAAATATCTTCCCGGCGTAGGGACCTATATAACTATCCGGAAAGTCCGAATGGTAGAAACCTACCGTTGGAACCGGGGAGGCGCCCAGGGCTCTGCCAACAAGAGCCGGAAGAAGATAGGGGCTTCCTATCTCAATAATGTCAGGTCTGAAATCGAGAAAGGCGGAATTGAGACCTCCGCTGTCTACTATCATGCGGTACCCGGATTTGAATAGAGGTACGGATCGCAGCGTGTATACCCCGGTGCCGCCCCTGAGGGTCAGGCTGTCATCCTTTCCGGGGATAACCAGGGCGGCGGTGTGACGGGGATGTTCGGAAAAGTATTCAAGCTTCCTGTCATGGTAAACCCGTATTCCTCCGCCGACACTGGAATACAGGCTGTTCACATCACAGATTCTCATTTGCGCTCAGTGTATGCCGTCACCCGGACCGGCATCACTTCCCGGCTGAAGAAGATACACGCCGCCCTTTCCATCATCTGATGCCAGAACCATTCCGTTGCTTTCAACCCCCCTTATCTTAATCGGCTGAAGATTGACCAGAACTACTACTTTCCTGCCGATCAATTCTTCCTTCGAATAGAAAGGTTTCATTCCCGCAACCAGTTGACGTGTATGATCGCCCATGTCCACCATGAGCCTGAAGAGTTTGTCGGCACCTTCTATATCATCGACCTCTTTAACAACACCTGCTCTCATGTCGATCTTCATGAAATCATCGTAGGATACCGTTTCTTTGATAGCAGGCCTATCAGTTTCCTGTTCGGCTGATTCGGATTTGCTGCCCTCCTGCTGCATAACTTTCTCAAAACCCTTCTTGAGCTTCTCAAGCAGTATTTCAGGCTCTCCAAGCTTTCGTCCGAACGGAATATTCTCGCCGCCGGCATCTCTCCAGAGCAGCGAATCGCTGCCAAGCATCCTGCCGGTTTTCTCGCAGGTGAACGGAATGAAAGGGGCGAACAGTATCCGGAGAGTGTCAGCTAATTGAATGCTGTAATAGATGGTTGTTGCGCACTTATCCCTGTCTGTCTGCGCGGTTTTCCACGGTTGGGACTGATCGAAGTATCTGTTGCCCTCTCTTGCGAGGTCCATTACCCGAAGACAAGCAGCCTTGAGTTTGAAATTCCGCAGCAGCTCTTCCATCTCGTCGCGGGCGGCGGCGGCGGATGTCATGAGCTTCGTCTCCTCCGGTCCCGCCGCTCCGGGCTCCGGTACCAGTCCATCGAATGTCTTATGAGCAAATTTCATTATCCTGTTGACGAAATTCCCGTAAACATCTGCAAGTTCATTGTTCTTTTGCCGGAACTCATCCCATGTAAAGTCGGCATCACGATTCTCCGGTGCGTTTATGGCAAGAGCATACCTCATGGGGTCAGGGGGGAAGTGAGCCAGATAATCCGTCAGCCAGATCGCAGTTCCCCTGCTTGTTGAAATTTTCTGTCCATTGACGGTAAGGTATTCGTTGGCAGGAATATTCCATGGAAGAACGTAGTCACCGAGACCGTGGAAAACGGAGGGTTCAATGATCGCGTGAAAAACAATATTATCCTTCCCGATGAACTGCACCAGGCGGGTTTGCGGATCGTACCAGTAATCCTTCCAGCCCTCCGGTTCCCCTTTTCTCGCGAACAATTCCATAGTGCTGCTCACGTAACCGAGTAGTGCTTCGAACCATACGTAGAGAACTTTTCCCTCAGCCTCCTTCAGGGGGACAGGTACGCCCCAGTCAAGATCCCTTGTGATGGCCCTTTCCCGGAGACCGTCTTTCAGCCAGCCCCGGCAGTAGTTGAGCACATTATTCTTCCAGCCGGCGTGAGATCCCAGCCACCCTTCAAGCCATTCCTGAAAAGCGTTCAGCCTGAGGAACCAGTGTGTAGTTTCCCGGGGGGCGGGTGAGGAACCGCATATTTCGCAGATCGGCTCCAGAAGATCGAGCGCATCAAGCCATGATCCGCAGTCTTCACACTGATCTCCCCTGGCTCCCTCCGAGCCGCACTGCGGACAGGTACCTCCAACGTACCTGTCGGGCAGAAACCGATCACACTTATCGCAGTAGAACTGCTTCATGGATTTCTCAACAATGTATCCCCTGGAAAGCAGGTTCAGAAAAACATCCTGTGTGAACTTGTAGTGTTCCGGCTTTTCGGTTCTGGAGAAATTATCAAAGGAGATTCCGAAACGCTCAAAATCCGATCTGATGATCTCATGGTATCTGTCAACAACCTCTCGGGGAGTTATTCCCATCTGCTCAGCCTTGATGGTTATGGGAACACCATGCTCATCTGTGCCGCAGATGTACAGCACATCCTCCTCGCACATTCTGAGAAAACGGACGTATATATCAGCCGGCAGGTATGCCCCGGCCAGGTGCCCCAGATGTGACGGACCGTTTGCGTATGGAAGCGCGCTTGTTACCAGATATCTTGACATTGTTTCTCCAGGTTCGGGGAATAGTGCTGTTTCATTCCTTCTGGTCACGAGGTTTCTTGAGAGGTTTCTTTCTCCTGTGGAACTTCTCGATGTCCATGACCTTTTCTTCTTCATCCTCCAGCTGAATGGTTACCGTCTCTCTGAATATGTCAACTGCGATGATCTTTCCCTCCCTCTTTCCGATCCTCGTTCGAGAACCGAGCTGAGGGTAGAGTTTAGAGGCCTTTCTGTAAAAATCAGTTTCGTAATTCAGGCAGCACATCAGTCGGCCGCAGACACCAGATACTTTGGAAGGATTTGGCGCCAGGTCCTGCTCTCTGGCTGTCTTGAGGGTAATCGACCTGAAATGCGACAGATAGGAAGCACAGCATAACCTCTTTCCGCACAAACCTATACCGTCCTTCTGCCTGGCATCGTCCCTTACACCTATCTGCCTCATCTCTATTCTTGCATGGAACTTACTTGCAAGATCCCGGACAAGACCTCTGAAATCCTTCCGCTGGTCAGCCGTGAAATATATCCGTAATTTTCTTCTGTCCAGCTGTGATTCACAGCTGGTAAGCTTCATATCCATGCTCCTTGTTGAGACTCTTTCCATGCAGAACTTCAACACTTTTTTCTCGAATTCCCTGTTCTGCTGATCCTTCTGAAGGTCATCAGGTGTAGCTTTCCGCACAAAATGGCCGTTTATGGAAGCTACAGGATCCCTTGGATCGTACTTCGCGATGACCATCCCGAGATCTTCCCCTCTGTCCGCGGAAACAACGACCAGATCACCAACAGAAATAGGTTTTTTTGAAAGGTTGATGAAGGTATCAAGCCTTCGCGAACTGAACAGAAGCCGGAAAAGCTCGATGGCACTGGACCTTTCCTTATCGTAGTTTTCACTGCTTCCGTTTTCGTTCTCACTCACATAACTCAATTCAATGATTCCTTTCCAGATCTGATTGTACTCTTCCACATACCGGTGAATGCCGCTGCCAGAACTACTCCAGACATACCGTTTCGGGCAAGTCTGGTTTCAGCCCTGCGGAACAGTTCCACGCCGCAGCCGCAGGCATGTTCATCGATACTGAAGCCCTGAAGGGCTTTCAGAGGATGAACAACAGGCTCCTTGTCAAAGGCGCATCTCCTGAGATCATGGATGAATGTCTGCATGTTTCTGCAGAACTCCAGGGATCTTTCCCTGCCCAGTTTCCGTGCAACCTCAGTGGCCAGGGCTACCGCTGACCATCCCGAACTGCATTCGGTTATCCTCCGCAGAACATTTTCCGGTCCGTACTTGAGCTCCGCCTCTGATGGGTTCAGAGCTTTCAGAAGGGCGATACCGGGTCTTCCATCGGAAGCCTTTGCAATATCGCGGGCATCCTCTTCTCCCAGAGCCAGCCGGTCCATCAGAATTCCCCTGATAGTATCCTCATTAAGCCTCCTGAACCTTATGAGGTGTGAACGGGACCTGACGGTAGGAAGCAGGGCAGACCATTTTGAACTGATAAGTATTATTACGGTTTCGTCTGGAGGTTCCTCAAGTGTTTTCAGCAATGCGTTTGCAGCCTCCACTCCCATTGTATCCGCATAAGTAATGATCTCTATATGCCCTTTGTCCTCGAAAGCCTTTTTTGAGATCCGTACTCCCATTTCCCTTATCCGGTCAATGCTTATCCTGATGTTCCCCGCAAGCCGAAGCGACGAAACACCGTCATCCACTCTTGACTTGAGAAGCTTTGCTATCTCTTCGGGCTTGGTGCTTCCAAGCTCGGGAATAGTAAGTCTGACATCGGGATGCTCGAATCTGAATACCCTTATGCAGTCCCTGCACTCGCCGCAGTAACCGTCCTTGTCCTCCTCGCACATCCAGGCTGCCGCAAGCTCAAGCGCGGCGGTAAGCTTGCCGACACCGGAGGGACCGGCGAAAAGGTAAGAATGGGCAAGTCGTCTTTTTGAATATGACCTGCTCAAAAGCTCATCCGCTCGATCCTGACCTATGACCTTCTTCAATATACCCATATCTACTGCAGATACTCCTCGGGATTCAACGGTTCTCCTCCCCTGCGGATCTCGAAATAGTATCCAGGCCGCCCTCCAGGTACCGATCCGGATCTGCCCAGCGCAGATCCTGGATCAAGCACATCACCGACGCTGACCATGACCTGCCCAAGATAACCGTATATCGTGTAATAACCATCCTGGTGATCAAGAACAACCATATACCCCATGCTCAGGTATTCACTGGCGAACATTACCTCTCCAGGTGCCGATGCGCTGACATCCTGCGACGGGGCAGTAACAACGGTTATTCCATCGCTTACGGTCTCGGTCCCGTACTGCGGATTCGTCTGTATTCCAAAACCCCTGATCACTTCTCCTGCAGCAGGCCAGTTTATGCTGCCCCGCTGGCGCTCAATAAAGCTGTTCATGTCCGGCTGCGTGAGAGGTACGGAGACGGAAGAAGGGCTTGAACGGGTACTGAGCTGAGTTACAAACTGAGCCCTGCTTACTCTCCTGTCTTCAAGTACGGCCAGAGATTCCTCAGCGGCGGCGATCCTTCCCATTATCTGATTCCTCATTGTAACCTGGCGCGCCTCTTCAACGTATATACGCTCCTGCGTCTCCTCCATCTGATGCCTCAGCTGCTGCACGTTGACAAGAAGGACTTCAAGTGAATCACGGAAACTGCCAAGCGAATCCTGGCTGATCGAGAGCATGAACACTTCACCCGCTGCCTTTGATGCGAGATAATCCACGTAAGCCTGCCTGTGGAGCATCCTGCTGAATCCTCCCTCCACGAAAAAGCTGCCTATTCCTCCGAGGTTCCGATGAGAGTACAGGTAGATCATGTACGACGAAAGGCTTTCAACCAGGGCTTCCCGCAACGAATCCTCAGAGGTGAACACACCGGATACACTGCTTAACTGCTGGAGTATTTCCGCCTCTTCCAGCGCCAGCTCATTGTAGTAACTTCTGGAGGTGAGAATGTGCTGGTGGATTGCATCAAGGATAGTGGATACATTCGCTCCCTCCTCCTCAAGGAGGGCTATCTGCTCCTGAGTTTGCTGCACGCAGGCATCAAGGCTGTCAAGTGAGCTGGCGGAAATCAGTGCCGCAAATAGCATCAGTGCAGTCAACTGCGCCTCCCGTCCTGCGGTTTACAGAAGCCTTGAAGCCAGTTCCTCGGCCCTGTCGGTTTTCTCCCAGGAAAAGAACCCGCCAGCTTCAGGTTCTCTGCCGAAATGCCCGAAGGAGGATGTGCTTGAAAAAATAGGTTTCCTGAGACCAAGATACTCAATAATCCTGTAGGGGCGAAGGGGGAATATATCCCTGATCACCTTTTCAATGGAAGCACCATTGCGGATTTTGCCTGTTCCGAAGGTTTCCACCATTACCGAAACCGGTTCCGCTCTGCCTATTGCGTAGGCAAGCTGAATTTCGCATCTATCTGCAATGCCTGCCTTTACAATGTTCTTTGCGATATGCCGGGCCATATATGCAGCCGAACGATCGACTTTTGTCGCGTCCTTACCTGAGAACGCTCCGCCCCCGTGTCTGCCTGAACCCCCATACGTATCAACAATTATCTTTCTTCCTGTCAGCCCTGCGTCTCCGTGAGGGCCGCCTATAGCGAACCTGCCGGATGGATTGAACAGGAACTTCCCGCTCCATTTCAGAATCGGTTTGCATCTTTGCAGCACGGGTGTGATGACCTTTTTCAGTATATCATCTTCCATATCACCTTGTTCAGCATCAGGTGCATGATGAACGGAGATGAGGAGCTCATCGATGGAAATGGGTGTATGTCCTTCGTATTCGACGGTCACCTGACTTTTCGCATCGGGTCTTGCCCATGGGATATCCCCCGCTTTGCGTGATTCCCTTAATTGCTCCAGAAGCCTGTGCGCCAGCTGAACGGGGTAGGGCATAAGGACTTCCGTTTCTCTGCATGCGAAACCGAACATCAATCCCTGATCCCCTGCACCCTCGTTATCAACTACACCATGATCGATATCAGGTGACTGAGAATGTATTCTGATTCTGTACGTATTCTCGCTGAAATGAAAACCCAGATCCGGGATTTCGTACCCTATCGAGCGGATTGTATCCCTTGCCACCTTCTCATAATCCACACTGGAGCGGCTCTTCACTTCACCCGCCAAAAGGCAGAAATTGGTAGTTACTAGGGTTTCGCAGGCAACGTGTGCATCCGGGTCATCCTTGAGATGCGCGTCAAGTACAGCATCAGAGATCTGGTCACAGATCTTGTCGGGATGCCCATCGGAAACGGATTCGCTGGTAAACATTGTACCCATGATAAGATAAACCTCGCCAATTCTAGTGCCGAAAAAAGAAAACCGCCTGCCGGCGGCTTGAGGGTGAGCTATCGGCTTTTTAGCACTTTTTTTAGTGTGGTTGCAATATTCCCCAAATCATTCCACATGAAAGTAATGATACACTAAATCCTGCTGAAGTCAACATCTGACGGGGGGGGGGCGGGGGGGGGTTTTTTTTTTTTTTGTTATGTTTATATATTTTCCACTAAAATACCAAC
>JAUVIR010000058.1 GCA_030592645.1 Candidatus Fermentibacterota bacterium
AGCAGAGCTGATAGCTGAACTGATATCTTCCTCCACAAGAAGAATTACTTTATCGGCGTCCGTTCCGGATTCGACTATAACTGTCCTGCTGTATGGACCTCTGTCCGCTGCAAGCTGCATTCGCTCTGAAGTGGACATGGGGACACGGCCCCGCTCATCCATGTATTGAATAGGGATACCCTCCGGAACAGCGAGTCCAGCGGATGCCCAGACAATGGTGATCGTCAACGCGATAATCAGGCGGTTCATTCCAGTCTCCTATTCCAGTGATCCTACTTCAGCTTCAACAGCTTCAAGTATTTCACATGATTTTACAACTTCAGCCATCTTTGTGTGGTCGGGATAGAGGGGTCTGTCCTCTCCCAGATGGTCGATATGCTTTCTGATAACATCGTACGCTGCCTGTATGCCTTTTCCCGGTTTATGTTCCCTCTGGTCAAGGCCATCCGCAGCAGCGATGAATTCGATTCCAAGTATTCCGTAAGCGTTTTCAAGTATTTGATGATTCTGTATGGCGGTATTCATTCCCATACTTACGAAATCCTCCTGATCCGCGGCAGCCGGAATGGATGCGCAGGCCGAAGGAGCAGAAAGGGATCTCTGCTCTACAATTAGCATTCCAGCAGTGTACTGGCTGAGCATATGCCCGCTGTACAGACCCGGTTTCTCAGCAAGGAAAGGTGTAAGCCCGACCGAAAGAGCGGGGTTGAGAATCCTGTTCAGCCTTCTCTCGGACATCACAGAAACCATTGTAACGGCTATTCCCATCATATCCATCGGAAGTGATACGGGTGTTCCCTGGAAATTGGCTCCTGTCAGAACCAGATCCTCCTCAGGGAAGAACACAGGGTTGTCTCCGACACCGTTCAATTCTATCTCGACCTGACTCCTTGCATAAGCAAGGGCATCGTGTGCCGCCCCTATAACCTGGGGCGTACTCCTCATGGAATACGCGTCCTGGACTTTCTTCTTGCCGCCTGTGAGCAGTTCACTTCCCGCAATGCATCTCATCAGGGCGTTCGCGGTTCGGACGGCACCGGAGAACCCCCTGGCACTGTGCAGTTTTTCATTGTACGGCTTGAAATTAGCTATCAATGCTTCAAGGCTCATGGCCGCTGCGATCTCGGCCTGCTTGAACCAGCGGTTCATATCGTGAAGATGGATTGTATTCATGGCATTCAGGAGGTTTGAACCGTTTATCGTCGCGAGACCATCACGGGCGTGGAATATCTCCGGCTTCAGTCCGGCTCTCTTGAGAGCCTCAGCGCCGGAAAGAAGCTCACCGTTGTAGAAGGCTTCCCCCTCGCCTATGACAACAAGCGCAATCTGGGACATCGGCGCAAGATCTCCGCATGCTCCAACTGAACCTTTCTGGCAAACGAAAGGTGTAACGCCCTTGTTCAGCATATTCACGAGCTGCTGGGTTATTTCAAGCCTCATCGCCGAATGTCCCTTGGCGTGAACATTGACCCTTGAAGCCATCGCGCCGCGTACATACTCGAGAGGTGCGGGCTCTCCTATTCCGGCAGCGTGGTTGTACACCAGATACTTCTGGAAAAGTTTGACTTCCTCATCGTTAAGAAGGGTTTCAGAGAACTCGCCGATGCCGGTATTGACACCGTACATGATTTCATTATTTGCAAGTTTTCTGGTTATCATGCCCCGACAGAATCTGATTCTTTCCTCCGCTGCGGGTGACAGCTCAACCTGTTCTCCGTGACGGGCGATTCTAACGAGTTTTTCGACTGTAAGACCGGTTCCATCGATAATTATAGCCATACGATTCCTCCTGGGAGCTTAGTGAGAAAGTACAATACATTTAATTGAATATAGATACCCTCAAGATCAACAACAACAAGGGGGACGTACCACACTTCTTCAACTTGTTTGACCTGTTATTTGTACTAATCATTCAATATATGGCTATAATATATATTTATCTTAACATTATACAATTTCGTGGATTTCCGAGAAAATTACACGATTATTCATTCTCCCCTGTTCTTCAGATAAACGCATTAATAATTGACAAATCAAACTTCTCTGAGATATTCACTACAGTATTCTTTCAAAAAGGGAGGGGCAGAACAATGGATACGTATCAGCAGTCTGAGGATTTCACAGAAGGTAATCGGAAAACAGGTATGCTTATTATCACAGATGTTGGGAGTACCACTACAAAAGCACTTCTTCTTCAAAGATCCGATGATAACAGCCTCATTTTCGTTGACAGCGCTGATGTTCCCACCACTGTTGAAAAACCCTTCGAAGATGTCTGCATTGGAGTTGCCAGGGCAATCAGTAAGCTGGAATCCCAAACCGGGGAGAACCTGTCACGCGGCGGCGGCATGCCCTCTGTCCCCTATCTGTCAACCAGCTCAGCCGGAGGTGGTCTGCAGATGATAGTATTCGGTCTCACATCAGTTGAAACCGGTAAAATCGCTGAGAATACTGCAAGCAACGCAGGGGGAGTCATTCTCAAGATGTTCTCCATAGATGATGAACTTCTGGCTGTAGAGAAAATGCTGGCAATCCGGAATCTTCACCCGGACATGATCATGCTTGCAGGTGGAACCGATGGAGGTGCTGTAGCTGGTGTTGTCAGACTGGCAGAACTCCTGGCTCTTTCCAAACCTCAGCCGAAATTCCGCCAGACAATGAAAATACCCCTTATTTTCTGCGGTAATACTTATGCCAGAACATTTATCAGAGACGTTCTTTGCGATAGCTTTGATATACATATCGTCGACAATGTGCGCCCCTCACTGACAGAATTGAATACGGAACCTGCGAGAAACGAAGTGCACAGGCTTTTCATGGAAAACGTTATGGAAAGGGCTCCCGGTTATTCGGAGCTTAAGAACTATGTAATTTCGGATATTCTGCCGACACCCTCAGGGGTTGAGAATATTCTCAAGTTGTACAGCAGCCATGTTCAGACAAGTGTGCTCATGATGGATATGGGCGGAGCGACAACTGACATTTTCTCCTGCATAACAGGTGAATACTCGCGGACCGTTGCGGCAAATACCGGGATGAGCTATTCGATAGCGAATGTTCTCTCCAGAGCAGGTATTGAAAAATTGATGAAATACCTGCCGGAGGGGTTCGATCAGGATAGAGTACGGGATTACATCTACAACAAGACGATCTTCCCTACATACATTCCCGCGAATGAATCGGAAGTACTCGTTGAACAGGCTGCGGCTATCTGCGGCACAGAATCTTCATGGAAGGAGCATCTTGATTCATGCTACAAAACCAGCAGGATCGGATTTCTTGACAGACTGAAATCCCGTAACAGAAAGATGTTTGAGGAAACATTCCTCACTTCTGAAGAAGAACCTTTCCATCTATCGGATATCGAGATCATAATCGGTTCGGGCGGAATAATTGCCCATTCAGACAAGTACAGGGCTTTCTGGATCCTTACAGAGGGATTCCGGCCTTCCGGGATAACAAGGCTGGCAGTTGACAGAAACTTCAGAAGCCCGCACCTTGGAGTTCTTTCAGAAATAGACAGCAAGGCTGCACTGGACCTTTTCCTTGGGGAGTGCCTTGAGGATATCGGATGGATAATTTCCCCCTTCGGCAAATTCGATAAAGGAGATAACGTACTGGAGATCATTGACAGAAATACCGGAAACTCCTGGGAACTCTCCGGTGGTGATCTTCTGTTCCTGAACTCCGGAGGGAACCTGGAATTCACTCCTGATGGTAATGTTTCGCTCGGAAATGGACGCAGCCATCTCAATACTGAACTTCCGGTTCTGATCGACTGCAGGGGACATGGAGATGATGCAATTGAAAAACCACTTGCATCCTCCAGTATACCTGAATTCACACACACAATAAGCGAGTTCGTCCATACAATACACCCCGAGCATGGTGAACTGATAACCGGCGACTGGGATATGGATTACAGGCTCCCGTACAAAGGAGATCTATTCGTTAATAAAGGAGATATGGTTGAACATGGCACTGTTCTGGGGGCAAACAGGTTTGACCCGCCCAGGCTATACATGATCGACCTGAACAGAATACCCGGATACGACAGGCATCTCACGCCAGAGGAAATCCGCAGCGGTCTTCTGATAAAAGAAGGGGATAAAGTCAAACTGAATACTCCGCTATACAAAGTACACAGGACAGGTCTCCAGGGTTTCGATTTTATTTTCCATTCAACAGTCAGAGGAAGGGTAACGAAAATCGAGAAAACCGGCATCATTGTTTTGAGAGAAATACAGGACTACGATGAAAAACCTCATGTCATTGATATCGCGGGACCACTTGATATCAAGCCCAAACATATCAGGGGATATTTGAAAACCGGTCTTGATAGATTTGTGGAAGCGGGTCAGATCATCGCTTCGGATATTTCGAAAGGTAAGGCGGTATCTGTAATATCACCTACCAGCGGAGTGCTGAAGATAATCGATACGAAAAAAGGTACGGTAACTGTTCAGTACGACATCAACCCGGTAAAGATGTTCTGCCACGTCTCGGGAACGGTATCTGAAATTCTTCCAGATCATATGGTACGTGTAAGCGGGAATGGAACAAGATTGAATGGAGTAATAGGTTTCGGAGGAGAGAGTAGCGGAATACTGATAAAAACTGATTCTACACTGAATGATAAGTTCAAAAAGGATTGCATCGTTTTTACAACTGACCCTGTTAACCTGGAATTCCTGAAACTTGCTTCCGAAGCAGGAGTTTCGGGAATAATCGCCCCATCAATACCTGCTTCCGACTGGGTACGATACAGTGGGGAGGAACTGGGCGTGGCTATAACAGGAGATGAAGATATTCCTTTCACCCTGATACTGACATCGGGCTTCGGCAATTTTGAGATGAATGAGGAATGTGCTGAATTCCTTGAAAACTCCATTGGCAAATATGTCGGCGTTTCGGGCAGGACACAGATCAGGGCCGGTGTCACAAGACCTATGGTTATAATCTGAGTACAGCACAGATCTGTTCCCCACCCCCATTGGGTATGGAGTGTTCCGAAGATGCTCAGGCTGCACTTCCTGCATCACAGAAAGCTTCTGCCAAAGCATTGCAGATGTCAATAGTATAGAAAAGCTCTTTGCTATTTTTGTTTTTACGATGCTTCTGGAAGAAGGAATGATCTCAGAGGAGCTGGTGGAGAATATGCGTTCCTGGAAGCACAGTGGGTTCAATGTTTATCGCGGCAAGCCCATAAAAGCCTGTGATCCCGATAGTCGTATGACCCTGAGCGAATACATATCAAGGGCTCCCTTTTCATTGGAAAGGATGAGCTTCAATGAAGGTTCGGACACTGTTCTATACCGGGGCGAACACTTTCATCCGACGCGGATTACATTACATGGCAGGACGATGATATCCTGAGATAGAGGTCGGGTGAGAATTCACCGATCGAGCTTCAGTGGGGAGGTGTGTCCTGATGCGGAGTTTTGAGGGGTTATCAGCCGGTCACTTCATTGACGGGGAAAATTACGGTGCGTATTGTCAGTTTTAGACAGAAATCGGAGGTTTATTGGGAGAAATAGCCGGAATGGTTTGAAATCAAGATTCCTATTGCTTAACTGAAAGGAAAGTTCATGAAACTCATATCAACCGTTTTTCTTCTCCTGTTTGCAGCGTCAGCAAATTCGGTTACGATCGATATTCTTTCGGAGCATTCATGTACTATCGAAATGATGAGATGGAGTCCAATCCGGATCGACAGCTGTCAGCTTCTGGAATCGGGAGGAATGAGAATTTCGACAAATCGGGCTGTTCCTTCTGGTGATTCTTTATTCGACACTGAATTATGGACGATTGTAATCGATTCAGCTGGATATCCGGTATCATGTGAAGTGGTTGTTCCGGATACCCCTGATAACCGGCTCATACTGAGTTTTTCCAAACTTGGGGGATCGAGCGAGATATGGATGATTGCCTGCACAGAACAGAACGACACGGTATGGACATGCCCTCTTGAGGGAACGGACGAGTTCAGCAATTATCAGGTCGTAACGAAACTCCCGGATGGCGGATATCTGATAAACAGCCCTCCTGATTGCCATTCCACCTTCACGGAGATCCAGAGCATATCATCAGCCGGTGAGATGATATTTCACTATTCGCTCGGTACCTGCTATCTGTTGGACCTGCCTGGGGTTATCGGTGAGGTATCGCCGGGCGTCAGATTCCTAAGAAAGACATCCAGCGGAGATATTCTTGCCGGTGGTACTGTCTCGCAGTTTCTCACTAGCCCGAATGCCTGGTTCGTATGCCTTCTGGATGGTGATACCGGCAATCCCCGCTGGAAGACTACAGGCTTTGCCCTCGGAATGGCCGGAGTTTACGAGGCCATTGAGGCTTCTTCGGGCCTGATAGTCGCCGTAGGAGCTACATCGAGGATCGTCGTACCTGAAGGATATAATCGCTCTGCCTGGGGTTCAAAACTGCCGTTTATCACCGTTCTTGATTGCACGGGAGCACTTCAGATACTGGAGGTGTTCGACTACATCGATCTCGCTGATTCGTTCAACAGCATCATCGAGACGGATCCGCCGGAGTGCGAGTTCCTGATTGCGGGTGATGATACTACATCAAATGAGGTGGTGCTTCTCAGAGCAACCATTTCCACCGAACAGGATAACTGATATGTAGTTATCCCGAATATCTCACCAGAGTTTTGCTGCTACCGGATCATCAACTCTACCAGACGAAGAGGAACCGTTTGTCATCAGGCGTATCCTGAAACACCTTGATCTATGGGAAGCCCCAAGACCCCCGCCAGAGCTGGTCTGCGAGCCCAGCGCGGACTACGTTCCATGGCAGGAATGATATGCCGGAGATAGAGGTTGGATAAGTTGTCAACGATCCGGCCTCCGACTGGGTACGATACAGTGGGGAGGAACTGGGCGTGGCTATAACAGGAGATGAGGATATTCCTTTCACTCTGATACTGACATCGGGCTTCGGGAGTTTTGAGATGAATGAGGAATGTGCTGAATTCCTTAACAAATCCGTTGGAAAATATGTTGGTATTTCTGGTAGAACACAGATCAGGGCAGGTGTCACAAGACCTATGGTCATCATATAACCGCGGTCAGTGGTTTTAGGATTTCAATTATCTCCTGAAAACCACTGACATGACACTGCCTACTTTCGATTGAATACCACATAAATACAGGGTTCTACAACTAACGTCAGCACGGTGGCTACAAACAATCCGCCAATTACCGTTACTGCCATCGGTGCCCAGGTCTCAGCCCCCTCACCAATACCAAGCGCGAGCGGGAACATCGCCAGTATGGTTGTTGCCGCTGTCATGAGGATAGGTCTCATTCTGGTAGTTGAAGCTTCAACGATAGCACTTTTGATATCCATTCCGGATCTGCGGAGCTGATTTGCGTAATCGACCATAACAATACCGTTGTTGACCACTATTCCGGCAAGCATCAGCATTCCTATGATCGCCATAACCGAGAGG
The DNA here is from genome assembly GCA_030592645.1 of Candidatus Fermentibacterota bacterium. Taxonomy (GTDB): domain Bacteria; phylum Fermentibacterota; class Fermentibacteria; order Fermentibacterales; family JCC-6; genus Aegiribacteria. The sequence goes on from JAUVIR010000058.1 coordinate 7,472, forward strand.
GATGTTGAGGTTACGAACAATCCAAGTACAACTCCGATGAAGGCAAGAGGTAATGTGAAGATGATTATGAAGGGTTCAAGGAATGATTCGAACTGCCCGGCCATAACCATATAGACCAGGAATGCGGCAACCATGATAGCGATTCCGAGGTACATGAAGGTTTCCTTCTGATCCTCCATCTCGCCGCCCATTTCATATCTTAAGCCGTTGGTATCAATCTCCCTCAGCAAAGCTGTAACATCCGCGGACACTTCACCGAGAGACCTTCCGGATATATCACAGGATATCGTAACCATCCTTGCCTGGTTCTTCCTGGTTATCGTATTCGATACCACTCTCTGATCAAGGGTACCCATGGATATAAGCGGTCTTCCCAGAACAGATGCGTATTCCAGGTCTTCCCTGGAATCCCTGAGGTTCTCAGGATACCTTACGAAGATATTGTACTCATCATCTCCATCTCGAAAAATACTTGCCCTGGATCCCTGAAAACCGTACCTCACATCCATAGCCAGCTGCGATTGTGTTACGCCCAGCATAGAAAGTCTTACAGGATCCGGGATGAAAGAGTACTCAGGGATCAGTTCCTGCATCGATGTTCTGGCATCTTTAACTCCCTCTATCTGAGATATGGCAATCCTTATCTCCTCGGCCTTTTCGTACAGCAGGTCCAGATCATCGCCGTAGAGAGTGATCTCTATCGCTGAGGATGAGAAGATCGACATGCCTCCTTCCGTTGAATACTCGATTCCGGGCATGTTACTCAGTACATCTCTTATCCTGTCCTGATACTCGAACATGGAAGTGCTGCGCTGACTCGATGGTGACAATCTTACTCTCACCATTGCTGCGTTGGAACCACTGGCACCGAAAATTGCCATTACACCCTCAGCATTCCCGACTGTAGTGAACAATGCGACCAGGTCTTCAGGAGGAATTATAGTTGTTATAGAATCCTCCAGCGCTCTTACCGCTTCGTTGGTCGTTCCGAGACTCGTACCTATCGGTTCCTCCAGACTCATTATGAGAAATCCATCATCGGATTCGGGGAAAAAGTCGGATGGAAGCATACCAACTGTGAATATCGCCAGGATGAACGCCATTGCAGTTGAGATAAGAACAACCTTCTTGTGATTGACAGCCCAGGAAACCAGCCGGTTATACCGCCTTTCAAATCCTTCAATCATTCTGCCTATACGCCCTGAAATACTGCGCGGTTTGAATACCGGTACAAGGTTCTTCGTCCATGATGAAATCAGCGGAACAAGGCTCAATGCCACGAAAAGAGATATCGTCAGACTGAAGGTAATGGTCAGTACCATTTCCTTGAACAGCTGTCCAGCTAAGCCGGGTACGAAGAGAATGGGGATAAAGACGGCAAGGGTTGTGAGTGTCGAAGCCGTTATTGCATTGGATACTTCCATCGCCCCGTTAACAGCTGAATCCCTTGGGGATTCACCCTTTTCTCTGTGTCTGAAGATGTTCTCGAGCACTACGATAGCATTATCCACCAGCAAACCTATGGCCAGAGCCAGACCTGCCAGAGATATCATGTTCAACTGCACATCGGAGAAATGCATTACAGCAAAGGTCACGAATACGGAGACAGGTATGGATATTCCCGCAATAAATGAACTCTTCCATGATCTAAGAAAGAACAGCAGTACCAGAAAAGCCAGAAAACAGGCCTGAAGGGCTGTGGTTCCAAGATTGTTAATGGACTGGGATATGAATTCCGACTGATCAAAGAGAATGACAGGAGTGAGGGTACTCCCGTAATCTTCGGAGATCTCATTGAGCTGATCACGTATTCTTGCACAGACGTTAACGGTATTAGCATCCGATCTCTTGTTCAAATACATCGACACCGAAGGGATTCCATTGAACCTGACGTACTGCAGCTCCTCGGTCTGGCCATCCTGGACTGATGCTACATCTCGAAGAAGAACCGGGGCTCCGGCGTTTACACCTACAACAAGCTGTTCAATTTCCTCGACACTATGAAAAGCGGATTCAATCCTGATGCTCATGTTCATCCCGCCGGCATCGATCCTTCCTGCGGGAGTGTTGTTGCGGACAGAACTCAAAACCCTTACAACCTGAGATATTGTAATCCCAGCATCTGTAAGGGCCGAGGGGTCTACCTCAACATTTATCTGCCTCTGCCGACCACCCGTTGTAACAGCGGATCCTACACCATCAAGTCTGCTGAAAAGCGGTTCAATTTCCTCACGAATGAGCGTTCTCAGGTCGAAATCGTTGAGCACCTCACTGCTGAAACCAACGTACAGGACTGGCTGCATGCTTGGATCCAGTGCGAATACAAGGGGATCGGTAGCATCTTCAGGCAGAAGGGCTTCGAACATATCGAGCTGCCTTCTGACATCGGTCTCAGCCTGATCGAGGCTGTGTCCCCAATTGAATTCAGCTGTTACAATACTTATACCCGCCCGGGAAGTAGATGAAACTTTCTTGACGTTGGAAACCCTCGCAATCGCCTGCTCAAGGGGATCCGTAACCAGATTCTCCATTTCCTCGGGACCAGCGCCTTCCATGGAACTCATCACCATTATCATTGGAAAATCCATATCCGGATACATATCAACACCAAGCTGGGTCAGGCCGAATATGCCTGCACCAAGAATAGCAATGAAGACCATCAGAAAAGCGATACGTCTTTTAACTGATAATTCCGGAAGCTTCATTGACTCACTACCTCCACACCGGCCCCGTCCTGCAGCATTGTCTGGCCTCCTACGACCATGGAATCTCCAAAACTGAGTCCGTCTGTTATCTGAACCATTCCCTCGCTGGAAATACCAACCTGAACGTCCCTAATTACAGCTGTACCGTTCTCAATTACCACTATCTGATAACCTGAATGGGTTCTTCTGAGAGCACTCTCCTGAACGGCGATAGAGTTCTCGAACGTTTCTGTCAGAACAGCGACCCTGCCTGCCATTCCGGGTCTGAGCCTGCCTGCGGTTTCATCAAACCTGACTTCTACCGGTACAAGTCCGCTGATCTGATCAACAGTTAACGATGCTGATGTAACCACCCCGGAGAAAGATTCATTATCCAGGGAACTGATAGTTATGTAAGCGGGAAGACCTGGCTTCAGATCGAGAAGGTTCTCTTCGGGAAGAAGTATCCGGGCTACAATGACGGAATTGTTGGATATGGAAATGAGTGGTGTGTTCGCAGATGAATTGCCCGCGCGTGCCCATATTCTACCGATTTCACCATCAAAAGGTGCCGTAATCCATGAATTATCTCTATTTGTCCTTGCCTGAGTGTAACCCGCTCTGGCCTGACTCAGCTGAGCCTGAGCTGCTTCAACAGCTGCTCGGGAACCCTCAAGCTGCTGCTCGCTGGCACCTCCGGCTTCGTAAAGTGATTGCATCCTGATGTAGTTACTTGATGCGTTATCTACATTAGCCTGTGCTGCACTGATGCCTGCGACTGCACTGGATGTTCCCGCACTGGCCTGCTGATCGGTGTTCAGTCTTACGAGCTGCTGTCCCGCAGTAACACTGTCACCCTCGGAAACAAGTACTTCTTCAACTTTGCCGGGTGCCAGAGCGTAGATGAGTGCTTCTTCAAGACCCTCCACCCTTGCGCTGGCGTAGGCGATACTTGAAATACTGACAGGTACCACAACTTCCACGGACACCCGTACCAGAGGCTCCTCTTCATCAATCTGACCGGGACCGCACCCCATGGACAGGAATACAACAGCAAGAACCGCCGTAACCAGCATAGTAAATTCGTGATTTCTCATTTGATGTATCCTTCCATTAAGCCCGCGGCTCTCATCAGCTCAGCTTCAGCAGTTCTCAAATTGTAAAGAGCGTTAGCATGGTTTGTTCTGGCAGTTGTAAGTGCCAGAAAGGACTGATCCATTTCCAGACGTGTAATCATGCCGGCTTCATAGGAGATGTTGGCGATGGAGGCTCCCTCAGTGGCCAGTCCTACAGTTGAACCTGTTGCCGTGACGCCCTCTCTGGCGGCCTGGAGATTATTCCAGGCTGATACCAGCGAGAGATCTGTAACCTGCCTGATGCTCCTTGCAGACGCTCCGGAGGCAACCCTCTGAGCTCTGGCCGAGTTGAAATCCGATATATCGGAAAAACCGTTGAAAAGAGGTATCTGGAGAGCCACTGAAGCCACCAGATTTCTGTCGTAATCATCTATCTCAAAATCAGTATCGTTTCTTGCCGCAATGTAATTCAGGTCTGTCTGGAATACCAGCATGGGAAGGAACGAAGCCCTGGCCATATCCACTCCGGCATCACCGACAAGTTCAATGTACTCCGCAGTCAGGCGATCGGGGTTGTTCAGGTACATCGCTTCGCGTGCCTCTTCAAGGGTTTCGGGCATCTTGAAATCCGGCTCAGTATCAAGACTGCCCTCTATCTGGAACTGAGAGTTATTATCCTGCCCGAGAGCTACAGCAAAACCGGCGTAGGCATTCTCCAGAGCATTCTCAGCCGATATCAGGCCGGGTATCCTGTTCTCCCAGGCTACGCGACTCTGAAGAAGTTCAAAGCGGGATATTGTACCTACTTCATATTTCAGTGCTGCTATTTCGTAGCCTGCTTCAGCTATTTCAAGGGCTTCAGTAGAGACATCCATCATTTCCTGAGTCAGAAGAATTCCGTAGAATGCCCGGATAACCTGGACAACCGCATCCATCTCTGAAGCTTTTGATTGCTGCAATGATAGTTCCTCCGCCCTTGATGCCATGCGTGATCCCGCAGGTCCCTGGGGTACGAAGAGCGGAATAGTAACGGAGATTCCGGCAATTGATGAGTATTCACTTCCCATCGGGATCGAACCCATCCCTGGAATCGTCATTTCCTGGATGTCATAATTCTTTGAAAAAGCAAGCTGACCGTTAACTTTCGGCAAAAACCATAGATCCGCACTCCTGCTTGTCCATACTGCGCTTTCGTAAGACATCAGAGCTGACTGTACATCGCCCCTGTTCTCAAGCGCTATTCCAACTGCCTCTTCAAGGGTAACAGCCCCTGCATTAAGGCAAAACAACATAACTATTGCTGCCATATATCTCATTTGATTACTTATCCTCTCCACGTGCTGATATACCGTTGAATATTATATCCACAATTTCTTCAGGATTAATCGCGTCATGAACCGGTATCCTGTTAAGAATCTTCATACTGAAACCAATAAGAACCGAATTAAGCAGCATCATAACCATCATCCTGTTTGTATCAGCCAGGATTTCACCACTCTCAATGGCTCTATCGAACATCGGATCGATGAACTCCATGCGCATTACATTGAATTCATCCTGCATCTCATCGATGAGCAGACCTATGTTGGGATCTGTAATAATGGACATGAAAGCCTTTGAAATGCCCGGATTCGTTTTTACATGCTCAACCCGGAACAGAACGTAATTCCTCATGTTCTCTCTGAGACTTAAATCGGTTCTGAAAATATCCCTGTTCAATGATCTGGCAATACTCAGAAGGTGTCCTGCAAGGGCTTTGTAGTACCCCTCTTTGTTGTTGAAGTAATAGTAAATCATCGGCTTTGAAACCCCCGATGATTCCGCTACCTGATCCATTGATATTTCTGAGAATGTTTTTTCAGACAGAAGCTCAACCCCTGCCTGAAGAAGCTTATCCCTGTTGTTGTCACTCAAGTTCAACCTCCATACACAATTCTATCTCATAAGTAGATATTCTACTTACCGGTAGGTAAATGTCAAGAGTAGAGATGCTATCTATTTGTTATCTAGCATTATACCTTGATATTCTGCAGAAATTCCTAAATACTCTTTACCCTTCTTACAAAGCTGCTCAGGCACAATTAGATATCTTAAACCATCCCGCAGGTCATTCTAACCTTCTAACCCACTTGAGATTATGTATATTGTATTACTGAACACCCGGGGAAGGAAGCATGTTATGAATGATTATCATGAATCTACTTTCAGGAGGATAATCAGATCTCATTCAGTAAGATATCCTCTCATGAGATCAACCGATATCTACAAGCTTATCTACCAGGCTGCGATGGGCAGCGCTCATGGAGTTCAATGTATCGATTCCGCACGAGAGCATTTTGAAAAGGAAACCAGCTGTATCGGAAGCGGACCCGTTGAACCTGTGGTTGATATTGTTGCACATGACGGCAGCATTTCAAGGATAAATATCCGGCCATATCTTCAGGCCGGATTCAGCCCTGAGAAACTCATCGGGATGTTCGTGAGAACAGCAAACGAATTCACCGGATCAACTATAAAACTTGAGCTGTACTGCTGGTGGATTCTACGGATGAAGGCGGATGGTCTGCTGACAGCAGATATCCAGGATATCGATCAATACCTGACTGAAATGGCAG
>JAUVIR010000070.1 GCA_030592645.1 Candidatus Fermentibacterota bacterium
CTGTCCTTCAGAGCGTATATCATCTGCAGCAGCTCCAGAATGTCACCGGAAACCGTACCGAAAGCCTTTTCCCTGTCCTGAAAGATGGACCTTTCTCCGGACTGTATTACGAATACATCCTTTTCGCGAACCGTCTCTCCAATAAAATTCACCATTAGATTGCCGTTGGAGAACTGCACGAAATCCACAGGTTCAGGCTCTATTCCGAGGATCTCACATATACGGAGTCCGAGCGTCTGACTGGCCCTGCCGCAGCATATTGCAATATTGCCGAACATTAAGTTCCCCCCCGTTTCAGGTAATCAGATAGCTAGAAGAGTTTCCCAGTTTTCGTCTACCGTGCCTAGAAGAAGGTTGAGCATCACTGCGAAAGAATCGTATCCAAGCCCATTCTCCGTAGAAAAGGTGTACATGGCCGATACGTCTCCCGTTTCGGGGTCCATTGCGAACTTGACCCATGTATTGTTCCAGTTAAGCTGTGCAATTGTCTCAAGGGCGGCAGTCCTTTCGGCTCCGGAAGCAGGTACTATACCAGGCGTGAGAGCTACAAGCAGGCATCCCTCCATTTCCGGGTCCGCAAGAATGTACATATAGGGTATTTGAGATTCATCCTCTGTTTCAGCCAGAAGCATGAATTCGTTATCAACCCTTTCGTATATCAGATCTTCACTGATCTGATCAAGATATCCTTCTATGATATCACCACTTACCTCGGCAAAGCTAATCGCTGTCAGAACTAACAAAGCAAGGATAACATGCTTCAAACTGAAACCTCCATGTCCGGGTTATGCATACAAAATAAAGACAATTATATTATGTCGATTGAAAGAGCTTTCGGGAAGTGTTTGAACGAAGCAAAAATGAAAACCGTTGACAGGGTCTCCCATTGCCGAGCAGCGGGATTAACGCATTGAAAGTAACCGGAGGCGGTAATGGATCGCAAAATTAGAATACTGATCGGAAAACCCGGACTGGACGGACATGACCGGGGAGCAAAATACATAGCCAGGGCACTGAGAGACGCAGGTATGGAAGTCATCTATACCGGGATACGCCAGACACCAGACGCAATCGCCAACGCAGCCATTCAGGAAGATGTTGACTTCGTAGGTCTTTCCCTCCTTTCCGGAGCCCATAATCACCTCTTCCCTGAAGTAGCCAGGCTTCTAGCAGATAAGGGTGGTTCGGACATAATCCTTTTTGGCGGCGGAGTTATTCCGGAGGAAGATATCCCCGGGCTGAAAGAAGCGGGATTCAAAGCCATATTCACACCGGGAACCCCCGCAACCGAAGTTGTGGATTTCATTGAGCAGGAAATACAGACCCGCTGAACCCCCCGCAGAAGTGGTCGGGTCGGAGTTAGACTTGCAATCCTGCAAGGCAGATGATTTCGTACGTAGAGTACGGAATAATGATCAGAGAGGACTCTCGAGAGTTCTTTCAATGGTCGAGAACGGTCACCCTCTTGCTTCGACGATACTGCATTCACTTTTCGCCCCGGAACGGTTGTGCCTTACAATCGGTATTACCGGCCCCCCCGGTGCCGGGAAAAGTACACTTACAAACCGTCTTATAGCATCCTACAGACGGCATGGAAATAAAGTTGGTGTGATTGCTGTTGACCCATCCTCCCCCTTTTCCGGAGGAGCCCTTCTCGGGGACAGGGTAAGGATGCAGGAGCATGCCTCGGATCCGGGAGTTTTCATCCGGAGCATGGCTAACAGGGGACACCTCGGAGGGCTTTCGGGAACTACGAGAGATGCTCTTGAAATCCTTGCCGCAGCATCGTATAACCCGGTGCTTGTCGAAACCATGGGGGTTGGTCAGGCGGAGGTTGAAATAGCGTCACTTGCTGACATTACCCTTCTGGTTCTGGTGCCCGGCCTCGGAGACGATGTACAGACCATGAAGGCGGGGATCATGGAGATAGGGAACATTATCGTGCTTAACAAGGCTGACAGACCTGGAATAGAGCAGCTGGAATTATCGGTTAACGCCAGTCTTGATCTTATCCCCGATCCTGCCGACAGACCACCGGTTATCCGGTGTTCCGCACAGACCGGGGAAGGTATTGAAGAACTTACGGATGCCATTGGGAACTATTCCGCTTCGGGAACCGGGCGGAAGGCTATAGCGCTTGGAAGAACTATGCTTATACTGAACAGTATTATCCGGGAAAAGGGAAGGGAACTTGCCCGAACACTGATTATGGACAGATACGGCAGCATTGAAGAGGCAATAGAATCCATTCTTGAGGGGGAAACAACTCCCTACAGAATCGGCGAAATGCTTTCCGGATATCTTAATAATAAACGGGAGAATGAGAATGAGTGTAAAAGGGATTGATCATATCGGTATAGCAGTTAAGAGCCTGGAGGAGTCTATGCCGTTCTACAGAGACTGCCTTGGACTGACTTTTCTGGGGATAGAGGAAGTCCCCTCACAGAAGGTGAGGGTGGCTATGTTCAGTGTTGGCAAATCCAGGATCGAGCTTCTCGAACCGACGTCGGAAGAGAGCCCGATAGCAAAGGCAATAGAGAAGCGCGGGCAGGGAATACACCATATTGCTTACTCGGTTGACAGTGCTGAAGAGGAAATTGATTCAATGACCGGTAAGGGCGTTAGAATGATAGACAATTCGCCGCGCGAGGGAGCAGGAGGAACAAGAATAGCCTTCATTCATCCCGCAGCCAGCGGTAAGGTTCTGACCGAATTGTGTGAACATCCGAAACCTGAAAAGGAAAATTAAATGAGCTCTCTTGAAAAGGCTGATAAGCTCCATGCCCTCAGAGAAAAGGCGTTTGCGGGCGGCGGAGAGAAAAAGATCGCAAGGCAGCATGAAAAAGGCAAGCTGACAGCAAGGGAAAGAATAGACCTTCTTCTCGATGAAGACAGTTTTGAAGAGTTCGATATGCTTGTCACACACAGGGCCACAAGTTTCGGGCTGGAAAAGAAAAAGATCCCCGGAGACGGCGTTGTCACCGGTTACGGAACCATAGACGGCAGGCAGGTATACGTTTTTTCGCATGATTTTACAGTATTCGGAGGAAGTTTATCGGAAACTTTTGCGGAGAAGATATTGAAGATCATGGATATGGCCGCCATGAACGGTGCTCCCCTTATCGGTCTGAATGACTCCGGAGGAGCAAGGATACAAGAAGGTATCGAGAGCCTTGCAGGGTACGGAAAGATATTCCTGAAGAATGTGATCTATTCCGGTGTTATTCCTCAGATTTCAGCCATACTCGGTCCCTGCGCCGGAGGAGCTGTCTACAGCCCCGCCATAACCGATTTTACGATAATGGTTAAAGATATTAGCTACATGTTTGTTACCGGTCCCGCGGTTGTTAAAGCCGTTACCGGGGAAGACGTTACGAAGGATCAGCTGGGCGGCCCGGGAATTCACAGCAAACGAAGCGGCGTATGCAGCCTTGTATGCGAGGATGAGAGAGAAGCCCTTCTTATCATCAGAAAACTCATCAGCTACATACCGCAGAACAATATGGAGGACCCCATAAGAGTGTCCTGCACTGACCCGCCTGACAGGATGGAAATGTGGCTGGACGAGTTCGTGCCGGACAATCCAAACAAGCCTTATGAGATGCGCACGATAATTGAAGCCATAGTGGACAACGGTGAATTTCTTGAGATACAGCGCGCCTTCGCTCCTAACATTGTTGTGGGATTCGCAAGGATGAACGGTCATTCCATTGGAATAGTTGCAAACCAGCCCTCCTACCTCGCAGGTGTACTGGACAACGACGCTTCAGTGAAGGCTGCCCGCTTTGTCCGTTTCTGCGACGCGTTCAATATCCCTGTGCTGACCCTTGTGGATGTACCCGGCTTCATGCCTGGAACAGTGCAGGAATACGGCGGCATAATCAGGAACGGAGCGAAACTTCTTTTCGCTTACGCCGAAGCTACAGTGCCCAAGATTACGGTGATAATCAGAAAAGCGTACGGCGGCGCATACGATGTAATGAGTTCAAAGCATATAAGAGCGGACATAAACTACGCATGGCCCACGGCGGAGATCGCTGTGATGGGACCAGACGGAGCAGTTGAAATCATCTTCAGGCGTGATATAGATGAAGCGAAGGATCCCGTCGCCAGAAAGAAGGAACTGGTCGACCAGTACAGGGAAAAATTCGCAAACCCATACGACGCAGCTTCCAGAGGTTATCTCGACGATGTTATAATAGCGTCTAATACCCGGTTCCGTGTTATCAAGGCTCTTGAAATGCTTGCCGGAAAGCGGCAGACACTGCCTCCCAAGAAGCACGGGAATATCCCATTATGATGACGGCAGGAGCAGTGATCCTTGCCGCTGTCGGGATCAGTAATACCGATATTGAAGGGGGTTTTGGGATAGCGCTGGTAGGCATGGTAACTGTATTCACGGGGCTCTTGGTGCTGGCCTTGATGCTGCCCGCCCTTGAACGCTGGATCAAAGATAGATTCGGTCTTAGCATATTACAGAAAAGATCATCTCTTTCACAGCAGGATTCTGAAAAAACCATGACCCTCGAGGAAGTAGCAGCTGTATCCGCAGCAATCCATGCTCATTTCTGCCTTCTTGACCAGGTGGAGAATATGAAATTGACCTGGGAATCTCATGAGAAACCCTATACTCCCTGGAAATTTGCTGGAAGGGCCGAACATATTCAGGAATCAGGATCGCTGCAGAACAGAGTCAGGAGTCACTGAAATGCCCGAGTACAGAATAACGATTAACGATAGAACTTACACTGTTGATCTAGGTAGAATCCTGGACGATACGGTAGACGTAACCCTCGACGGCAGAACCTACCAGGTCAAGGTTGAAGCGCCGATGAGAAAGACATCGAAAACCCCTGTGATAAACAGAAATCGACAGGTTCATAATGCTGCCGAGGTGCCCAACAGAACATCCTCCCCCGGCATATCAAACGAACCGGGTGACGTTATCGCGCCTCTGCCGGGACTTATCCTTAATATTCTGGTAAAAGAAGGTGACGCTGTGAGTAAGGGTCAGCCTGTAGCGATAATGGAAGCTATGAAGATGGAAAACGAGATAGAGTCACCTCTGTCCGGGACGGTGGGCGCGATTCTCGCATCCGAAGGAGACAGTATCCTTGAAAATGCAGTCATCATGAAAATCGGAGGCTGATAGATGTCCATTCCCGCTAAGCTTATCATGTGGATTACAGGAAGCCTTCAGGAGCATAGCCAGCAGCTTGATCTTCTTTCATACCTGGATGATACCGGATTCGGTCAGGTGGAGATAGGGAATGTCGTAATGATTGTCATCGGCCTTGTAATGATATACCTGGCCATCAAGAAAGATTACGAGCCTCTTCTCCTGATACCAATAGGATTCGGGATTATAGCAGGTAACATTCCTTACAATCCTGAACTCATGCCTATCGGTTACCAGGATGTTCTCGGCGGGCAGCATTCGATATTCGGCCTGTTCTATTTTGGTGTAAAAAGCGGCCTTTTCCCCCCCTTGATCTTTCTAGGCATAGGGGCCATGACCGATTTCAGCGCCCTGCTCTCCAACCCCAAACTGCTGCTACTGGGTGCAGCTGCCCAGATAGGCATATTCCTCACGCTGCTCGGATCGCTGCTGCTCGGATTCAACCTGCAGGAGGCTGCCGCCATCGGGATCATCGGAGGCGCCGACGGGCCAACCGCGATATTCGTCGCCAGTCAGATGTCTCCTGCCCTTCTGGGGGCAATAGCGATAGCGGCCTATTCCTATATGGGCCTGGTGCCTGTCATACAGCCTCCTATCATGAGGCTTCTCACGACAAAGGAGGAGCGCCTGCGGAAGATGAAACCTGTTCGCCGGGTTTCACAGACGGAGAAAATACTGTTTCCCATAATAGCGTTCCTGATAACGTCGTTCATCGCTCCGGGAGCCATCACTCTTCTGGGCATGCTTTTCTTCGGAAACCTTTTGAAAGAGAGCGGAGTAACCGACAGGCTCGCCAAAAGCGCGCAGGGAAGTCTTAACAATATAGTTGTCATACTTCTTGGCTTCGCTGTAGGCACCAGTACCCAGGCAGCCTATTTCCTTACCATGAATTCTCTGAAGATCTTCGTACTGGGAGCTATCAGCTTTGCGATTGCCACAGCGGGCGGAGTTCTCTTCGCCAAGTTCATGAACCTGTTTCTCAAGGGAGACAACAAGATCAATCCCCTTATAGGGGCGGCAGGTGTGTCGGCAGTTCCCGATTCCGCAAGGGTTGTGGAGATAGAGGGAAGGAAGTATGACAGGAACAATCATCTTCTAATGCACGCAATGGCACCCAATGTGGCTGGAGTTATAGGAAGCGCGATAGCTGCTGGAGTTCTTCTCAGCATTGTTCCTCATTAGGAAAGGAAAAGAGATGTCCGGATCAGGAGAATACGATTATCTTGTAACGGGCGGGGCGGGATTCATAGGCTCACACCTCTGTGAGCTGCTTATTTCAAGAGGGAAAAGTGTTCTTGTACTTGATGACCTCTCAACAGGAAGTCTTTCCAATCTTGATGGATGCTCCGACAATCCCATGTTCAGGCTGGTAGTTGGTTCGGTTCTTGATGAAGCACTGACAAAAGGGCTGGCGAACCAATGCGGAACTATAATCCACCTGGCCGCAGCGGTAGGGGTGGAGAACATCATCCGGCAGCCTGTGGAAACCATCGAAACAAATGTGAAGGGAACCGAGAACATTCTTATGGCTGCCGAATCCTGCGGTACGCCAGTGTTTATCGCATCGACTTCTGAGATATATGGCAAGAGCGAAAACATCCCTTTCCGTGAGGATGGGGACATCGTTCTCGGGGCTACCTGCAGAAGCAGATGGAGTTACGCCTGCTCCAAGGCGATAGATGAGTTCCTTGCACTGGCATACTGGAAAGCCAAAGGGCTTCCTGTTGTGATAGGGCGGCTCTTCAATACGGTAGGTCCCCGCCAGTCAGGAAGATACGGCATGGTCCTCCCGAGGTTCATAGAGCAGGCGACCAGCGGCAAACCGATTACCGTGTTCGGTGATGGAGAACAAACCAGGTGCTTCAGCCTGGTCTACGAAATAGTAGAGGCTATCGTTTCTCTGATAGAGAACCCTGATGCTGTGGGCAAAGTCATCAATATCGGATCAACTGGAGAAATATCCATCAGAGAGCTTGCCGGGAAGGTAAAGAGTATCTCAGGCTCCAGTTCAGAGATAATCCTGATTCCATACGAAGAAGCGTATCCCGATGATTTCGAGGATATGCGCAGGAGAGCGCCTGATGTGTCTCTTCTTCAGGCTCTCGCGGGAAAATCACCTCAAGCCGGCATCGACACCATAATCCGGGAAATACTCAGTAAGTGAAATATGAGGGTTAAAATCGTCAGCTCTTCGAATGCGAAGCTGAAGATCACGAGAAGCCTTCGCTCCAGATCCGGAATACTGAAAAATGAACTGTTCATAATGGAGGGTCCGAGATTCATATCCGATTACCTTTCGAGGGGAGTGCCTCAGTGGATATTCGTATCCGATACGGCAGGCAGTCTGTCCGGAGACGCAGCTTCGATGGCTGTGGGATTGAATGTACCCGTGATTGCGATACCGGATAAATTATTCAGCGATATTTCAGATACACAAACCTCGCAGGGAATAATTGCTGTCTGCCCCCTTCCTTCAGTTAAGATCGACGATATCCCGAGAGAGGGTGTTTTCCTTCTGCTGGACGGAATATCGGACCCTGGCAACATGGGAACCATGATAAGATCCGCAGCCGCTTTCGGATGCGCCGCAATTATTGCAGGCAGGGGCAGCTGCTGTCCGTTTACTCCGAAGGTTACGCGGGCTGCCGCCGGCTTGAACTCAGCCGTCCCTATAGTTTTTGATACAGATCTTGCCGCATTCATGCGGAGTAATTCAGATGTGATAGAGTTTATCGGAGCGGATGCTTCGGGCGGAGGTGTGGAAAGGCTTCACGGGCTGGAGGGATGCGTCGGGCTTGTTATCGGTTCGGAGGCACATGGAATTAAAGAAGAGACCGCGAAGTGCTGCAGCGGAACGGTTGCACTGCGAATGACCGGCTGCGTGGAATCCCTCAACGCCGCCGTCAGCGCATCTATACTTCTCTACGAAATAAATAAACATTCGGGGCCGAACCTAAAAAGTTAACATTTGGTGCCTGGCACCAAACTTAGCATTATTAACATTTGGGGTCAGGCTTCATAACCTAAAACTATCAGCAAAGGGATAAGGATGAATAAACTAATGGCAATCCTGACCATATTGGCTGTCTCTCTGGCTCTGTCCGGGGAGACAACAATCAGTACTATAGAGGTTTTCTATAAGAGTATGCCGCCGTCGCTTGAAACACTTGAGGAGACGAACACAGTGGTGGCGGATTTCACAGATGACTTTGAAATCACATACCATCTCATTACGGATTCAGCCTCAGCGGATCTGATCCAGAAGTACAATCTTCCGGATACGCACTTCCCCTTCGCTGTTGTGATTAACGGAAGATATTCCGCAAGGATCGGTGAAGAGAAAATTGACTTTGTGCATTTTCCTCTTTTCATGCACGGGATCGGAAGACACGAGGGTAATTGGTCAATGGAATACCTTGAGCTTGTACTCAATGATGTTTCGTTGCTGATGGATGAAAACATTCCGCCGGTTCTTGATGATGAGGGAGACTCTCTGTGTCCGGATGAGGAACTCGCTGCGCTTGTGGAAAGCATCTTAAGTGATGCTGTTTCCTATCTTGGAGTCCCCTACGTATACGGAGGTACGGACAGTAATGGATTCGACTGCAGCGGGTTGGCCTGGAGAGTATTCAATGACAACGGCATTTCACTGCCGCGAACCGTAAGCGCTGTTGAAACGCTGGGAATAGCGGTTGACCGGGAAGACCTTCAGCCGGGAGACCTGCTGATATTCAACAATCCGAAGCACACGGGTATATACATGGGGGATGGAGATTTCATTCACTGTTCGTCATACCTTGACCGGGGAGTGATAATCACACCCCTGAGCCATTCGAACTACTCCCGCAGGTACTCCTGCGCAAGGAGAGTTCTGGGAGTCGAACAGGATTAAGTTCGACTAATATTCTAATCAGATAAAGTGCGGGCCGGACAAACTGTCCGGCCC
>JAUVIR010000072.1 GCA_030592645.1 Candidatus Fermentibacterota bacterium
AACCTCAGAAGCCAGACCCTTCGTGACTGTTGTAGTTGGTGTTAACGGCGCTGGAAAGACTACAACCATAGCCCGCCTCGCCGCGAGGCTTCAGGGGAGGGAAGAAAAAGTACTCATAGCATGTGCCGATACTTTCAGAGCCGCCGCTGCAGAGCAGCTTGAGGTCTGGGCAGATAGACTCGGAACAGCAGTTCTATCGCAGCTGCCCGGATCAGATGCGGGAGCTGTCGCGTTTGATGCCGTTAAACGAGGTCTCAGCAGAGATTACGACTCGGTGATTATCGATACCGCGGGCAGGCTTCCCAACAAGAAAGGGCTTCTTGATGAGCTGGCCAAGATCCACAGGGTGTGCGGCAGAGCGATGGATTCCGCACCCCATGAAGTACTGCTGGTACTCGATGGAACCGTAGGCCAGAATGCCAGGGCTCAGGCTGAGCAGTTCATGAAAGCCATACCTGTAACAGGACTTGTAGTTACAAAGCTTGATGGTACCGCAAAGGGGGGGTCAGTTCTTGCTATGGCGAGTCAGCTGAGCATACCGGTTAAATACATCGGCGTGGGTGAGGGAAGCGAAGATCTTCTTGATTTCGACCTTGAATCGTACGTTCGGGCGCTGCTTGGAATGGACGAAGCAGGCGGATGATGCTGAAAATCGAAAACCTCTTTAAAACCTACGGAGGCACCAGCGCTGTTATAGACCTTTCCCTTGATATTCCTTCAGGAGAGGTCTTCGGGCTCCTCGGTCCCAACGGGGCGGGTAAAACGACTACTCTGAAAATGATACCCGGGCTTGTAGTGCCCGACAGCGGACGCATTGAGATTAATTCAGTAGACTCCTCAGAAGATCCCCGGAGGGCAAGATCTCATATCGCCTATGTGCCCGATGAGCCTTCGATCTATCCCCGGCTGTCAGGGAGGGAATTTCTCAGATTCACAGGCAGAATGAGGGAGATCCCTCCAGATGAACTGGAGAGGAGAATTTCTTTCCACGAGGAGCTTTTCAACATGGGCGGATGGCTCGACAGCAGGGCCGAGGGATATTCTCACGGCATGGTTCAGAGAGTAGTTCTTTCCGCAGCTTTCATAGCGCGTCCCGCTCTTTACATAATAGATGAACCTCATGTGGGGCTTGATCCCGCAACCGCTGAGACTTTCAACAGGATGGCCAGAGCCGCCGCCGCTTGGGGGGCCGCTATCCTGCTTTCAACGCATACGCTTTCTGTGGCGCGCGATTTCTGCGACAGATTGGGAATCATACACGAAGGCCGATTGATAGAAGTTTTCAGAACCGATCAGATAGGCGGAGAAGACCTGCAGGATATCTTCTTCAGAATAACAGGCACCGGTCCCGCCGATGTTGCAGGCTTCTTCTCAGAGGGGCCGGACATTAAGCCCGGCCCTCTGTCAGTACTGTAATTAGAACGAAGTTTTGATATTACCCCAGGTGGAGTTCTCAAGCGATGTTACTGTTCCGAACTGGGCGTTCGAGAAAAGCTCACCGTTGGTTACAGGCTCTATGAATTCGATCCTGGTTATGCCCTCATCGGAGAATACTCCCCAGAATACACCGGGTACCGCACCTGATGCGGTTGTGGTTCCGAGAGAACCGCTGGCTCCGAATATCTCGATATCAACAGTTCCTGCCGCCATGGGCATTACTATTTCAATACCGAAAGCATTCACCGGAATGGAGAATGAATACTCAGAACTATGTTCGAATGTATTGGGTCCCACTGTCACTGCGGTCACTCCAAGGAAGGGAGGAGTAAGGACGACATTGTCGCCGCCGTCAAGGTTGTCGAACGAGAAACCGTCAACGATGCCGCCGGGAGCGAACAATGCATTATCGGTGGTGCTGTTCAGGGGACCGAAGGCAGACTCGACACTGTTCGGTGCAACAAGCGTGGCCGAATAATCCTCGGTTGTAAGTCCCGGGAAAAGGCCTTCAAAGATCGCCTGATCCGAATAGTAGCTTACAGCTGCTGTAGCCATAGTGGCTGTAAGCAGGAGAACTGCCATAATAACGGTAAGATTCTTCAAATGAATCCTCCTTTGTTTTGCGCTTATCTCTATTTGTAGAATCGCGCGATAGTGAAACGGGGATTATCCCGAGTGTGTGAATCCGGATATGCATAAAGAATACCCTTCTCCAGAATACCAACATGTATTATAAGGTTTCCTGAATGCAGATGCAAAATCGATGTCGGGGACCTGCCACATGAGAAGAATCCATCCTTCAATTCATTATATTCATGCATATCGAACAGATAACAATCCATCAGCAGGATACCAGAGGTAGATAATTATGAAGCCCATTATTCACAGGATGCTCACCGGTCCTCTTGATGTGAACTGCTACATAGTCGGATGTCCCCAAACGCGTGAGTGTGCGATCATCGATCCGGGAGGCCACGGCGAGCAAATCATCGAAACACTTCAAGAGCTGAATCTAAGGCCGGTTGCGCTGATAGATACGCACGGGCATTTCGATCATATCGGCGGGAACGCTTATCTGATGGCTTCTGCGGATTCTCTCCGGCTTTATCTTCATTCAGATGACCTGCAGTACCTCAGGAATGCCCGTGAGCATGCTGATTACTGGGGTATGTCTTTTGAGGATTCACCGGAGCCCACTGACCTGCTCGGGGGCGGAGAAGTGATCGAGGCGGGCTCACTCCGATTCAAAATAATTCATACCCCGGGGCATTCTCCAGGCGGGATCAGTATTTTATTGCCCGGACATGTATTCACCGGTGACGCTCTTTTCGAAGGGTCAATTGGAAGAACCGATCTTCCCGGCGGGAAACACGATCTGCTTATTTCCTCAATAAGGGAGAAACTCCTTGTACTTCCCGGTGATACCATTGTGCATCCCGGTCACGGCCCCGAGACCACCATAGCGAAAGAGATACAAAGCAACCCTTTTATTCGCAGGCGATAACTCCCGTTACCATCCTGAACCTGCCATCGGGTCCCTCAAAACCGGGTTCCGTGGTATTCAGGATAAGGGCAACCAGGTTGTCATTGTATACGTAAACATCTCTTATGCGGTAGTTGGATACATATTCGTATCCGGGCTGAGATGAGTTTTCAATAAGATGCATTACCGCAATATCATCTGCATCCGTAATCAGTACCTCCAGAAGAACAGGTACATCGAACATTGAAATCCATTCGGGAGGGGAATCCGGCATTTGCTTATGATTCACAAGAGTCAGGCTGAATTCCGGTCCTCTGTACATCAGCGAACCTATCCAGGGGACGAACGATACACTTTCCGGCTCTGCTCCTGTATCGGTAAGGGGATGGCAGATGCAATGCACACCCTCATTCTCAGGTGATATGCAAAGGCTGTCCATGAAGGATTCAGCATTACCATGAACGGTTTCCCAGACCGGATTCATGGTGTTTTCAAAGCAGATTTCAACACCGCCCGGGTACATCAGTTCTTCGGACCATCGCGCTTCGAAATTCCTGATCACGCTGTTATCAATAACTGAAATGACTGTGATTTCCGCGCCGGGGAATCCGCTTCCATCTTCTATCCAGTATTGTCCCATTGCGGCGTACCTTCCATCAACCGAGAAGCCGAGGAATTCAATCGAAGCCATAGAGCCTGCAATGGAGGCGCCCGCAGTAAGGAAAAGGAACAGAAAAGCAGGTGCGGAATGTTTCATAATACTCCTTGTTTGTTTGCCAGGTCAAAACCGGTGAACTTCCCTTTCATGAATGTATGAAATAGTATAGTTGAAAGGTTGTAGAAGCTGCAATTCCAAAAACATTTCCCAGGGATGGTGAAAAGTGCTTCAATCGATAAATCCTTTTACCGGTAAAGTCATCCGGTCATGGAATGGAAATACACCGGAAGAGGTTGAGAATGTAATTGAGAAAGCTGACAGGGCTTTCAGACTCTGGCGCGATACAGGAATGGACAAACGTGCTGAGAAGCTGAGGAATCTGGCTCATCTGCTTGAATCCGGGAAGCACCAGCTGGCAGTTGAGATGGCTTCGGAGATGGGCAAACCAGTGACCCGGGGACAGTCAGAAATCGAGAAATGCGCATGGGTTTGCAGGTATTACGCACAATACGGATCCCGCCTGATCGCTAAGAAGGCCAGGAAGACGGACGCAGATAAGTGTTACGTCTGTTATCAGCCCCTCGGGGTCATATTCGCCGTTATGCCCTGGAACTTCCCGTTCTGGCAGTTTTTCAGATTCGCTGCCCCTGCTGTAATGGCTGGAAACACATTCATCCTCAAGCATTCTCCGAACGTTACCGGGTGTGCGCTCAGTATTCCTGAACTGTTCAGGGAGGCAGGCTTCCCTGAAGGTCTGGCAGGACTTCTTCTCACTCCAGAAGATGAGGTTCCCGAAGTATCCCGCAGGGTTATTGCCGATGAAAGAGTTAAGGCAGTCACACTTACCGGCAGCTGCGGGGCAGGCGCGGAAGTTGCGTCTGAAGCTGGATCCGCCATTAAGAAGTGTGTGCTGGAACTAGGCGGGAGTGATCCGGCGATAATACTCGAAGATGCGGACCTTAAGCATGCAGCCGCTGAAACAGCGTACTCCAGGCTTATTAATTCAGGGCAGAACTGTATCGCTTCGAAGAGGTTCATTGTACTTGAAAGTGTTTATTCAGAGTTTCTCGGCTTGCTTGCGGCTCAGATGAAGAGAGTCAGGATGGGCGATCCTATGGATATGAAAGTCGATATGGGACCCATGGCAAGGTTCGATCTTCGCGACAGTATCCACAGGCAGGTTACTAAAAGTGTTGAGATGGGAGCTGAGCTGGTCACCGGGGGCAGTTTACCGGAACATCCCGGGGCTTTCTATCCGCCTACAGTACTCAAAGGCTGCAGAAGAGGGATGCCCGTTTTTGATGAGGAAACATTCGGACCTGTCGCGGCAGTCTGCCCGGTTAAGACTGAGGGCGAAGCTGTCAGGCTTGCAAATGATACTTCTTACGGTCTCGGAGCTTCCATTTACACCCGTGATACCCGCAGGGGAGAGAAGATAGCTCTTGAACTGAACGCGGGAGCCTGTTTTGTGAACACATTTGTCCGGTCTGATCCAAGATTGCCTTTCGGTGGGATTAATCGTTCCGGTTTCGGCAGAGAGTTATCCCGCAGCGGAATGCTTGAATTCATGAACTGTAAGACTGTTTACATTATGAATGGATGATGAATCCTGAAAGAGGACAGGAAATTACCATGAAATGGAGAAACCAGTGATGAATTATCCCAAGTGTCCCTCGTGCGGACACGAACTTCTCGATAGAACCGATAAATGCCCCTTCTGTGGAGCCGATCTGTCCCGTCGATCCCTTCGATCCACTGGTGCGCAGGCTAACCACCTTCGGAAGATCATCCTCCTGGTTTCCGTTATGATGGTTATCTCAGGAGCCGCCTTTACTTTTTTCTTTGCGATGAGTGGCAAGAGTACAAATTACGGTACAGATAAGTCACCCGAACAGGTCATTCCTCAGGATACCAATGCAGAGCACTGCTTCGAGAACATGTACAGGATACTGGATGCAGAGGATGAATATTTGGATAGGAACGGTCGTTACGCCGATAACATCGATGAACTTCATCAATTTGACAGTGCACTTGAACTTGAATGTCCGCAGAGCGGTCTACCCTACAGTATCGTAAACACGAAGCAGTCTGTTCAGGTTATTTGCTCAGTTCATGGTGAGATATAGCTACGTCTCCAGGGTGCGGTGATAGACGCGTATTCTCCGGTGGAGACGTTTCTCGTAAAGTTTCCACATAGCCTGGATCTTCTTATTGTCTTCCAGTTCATGGTTGCTCTCGGCGAATTCCATCTTCCTTTTAAAAGCGCTTTTTCCGATCTCGTAGGTCATGAGAGCATCCACACCTTTGCCCTGGTATGCAGGAAGGATGCCTGCAAGGTAGAAGTCAAGGGTTTTGCTCTTTTTCATTGCCCTGAGAATGTGGATGAAACCGAACGGGAACAGCCTGCCCTTCGCCTTCTGGAAAGCCCGGGACAGATTGGGCATTGCAATTATGAATCCCACCAGTTTGTCTCCATCAACGGCAAGTTTGATGAACTCCGGGTCTACCTGCCCAAGATAGGCTTTTATGTAGTAACTGATTTCCTCTTCATCAAGCAGAGTTGTGCCGTACAGGTCTTTGTAGGTTTCGTTCAGAACGTCGAAAATCTGGTGTCCCCATTTTTTCGCGAGAGCTTTTGTAGATGTCTCATTGAATACTTTTACGCTGCTCCTTCTCTTTATAAGAGCTGTCAGCCGCTCTACTTTCTCGGGGAGTGCATCAGGTACGGTTATCTTGAATTCAACATAATCCACTTCTTTAACGTAACCCCTTGATGTCATCAGATCGCTGTACCATTCGGGATTGTAACTGCCTGATATTGTGGGCAATTCATCGAATCCTTCTATGAGAAATCCCGTCATATCGTTATCGGTGAAGCCCATTGGTCCTGAAATCTCGGTCATACCATTTTCAGAGAGCCAGTCCTCCGCAGTATCGAGGAGTGCGTTTGCCGTTTCCCTGTTATCCTCGCATTCGAACCATCCGAACCTTCCGCAGTTTTTGCCCAGTTTGTCCACGTATCTTCTATTTACTATGGCAGCAATACGGCCGACGGGTCTGCCGCCGCGCAATGCCAGAAAGAACTTGGTATCACAGTACCTGTAGGCTGGATTCTTCCCGGAATCGAACTGATCCTTTTCCTGGGAGATAAGGGGAGGTATCCAGAGGGGATCATCTTTGTATAGACTGTAGGGAAGCATGATGAATTGTTTCAGATCGCTTTTTGTTTGGACGGGTTTAACAAAGGCAGACATAAAAGCTCCTTATTGGTTCTGGTATCAGGTGAATCTAATCTGATGAAGTTCAGGGTCAAATACCCCTGCAACGCTGGAACTATCATCCATGCACCAACTATCATATATACAAAATACAATTGAGGGGGGCGTTATGAAGAACAAGGGCAGGTTTCAGAATGGATTGGTTCCTTCCGGCCTGGGAATTCTGGTTACCGCGGGTCTGCTGCCGGTGGATACGGCCCGGGCTTCAGACCGTGAAAACTTTCAGACCGGTACCGTTGACGGCATCGATCCGGATGTTAACATATCACGATCCATCTTCACCAGAACTTCTGTTCTATGGAGCAATCCTCAGTGGCAGGAATTCAAGCGCCTCTGGAGAAAGCTGGACAGTATCGGCCCCCCAGACGGTGATTACAGCGCAAGCAGCCTTGATTATGAAGAGT
>JAUVIR010000064.1 GCA_030592645.1 Candidatus Fermentibacterota bacterium
AAATCCAGGTCCGGGTTGCCCCCCAGAGGAGTATCTTCGGAAAAACTGTAATCCGCCTGCCTGTACATCTGCCTGAAAGCTGGGATCTGTGAATGAACTTCATACGTGAAGTGAAGGGTTTCTCTTTCCGATACGGGGCAGTAGAAAGATAAGCAGGGGTTGATCGAATACTTAACCGGAGCTTCTATTTTGTTCAATACATTATCCTGAAAAGATGACGTTGGTGGTATTTCCTGAGGGTCTGAAGTTCTGTCGTAGTTCGCGTCGAAATAGTCAAGCCTTACCCCGGCATTCATTACGAACCCATCGTCCAGCTCAATCCTGTCCTGGAGGTAACCACCGCCGGAATTTGGAAACGCGCTGTACCTGTTCAGATTGACGCTGTTTGAATCCGCATTGATGTCGTAGTTGAAGATATCGTAATAGGATCCCTCAATTCCGGCACTCAGCGTATGTTCTCTGCCGATTATGGTTGTTACGCCAGCCTGCGCCGTGGTTGTTGTTGTACTGGATTCATTCCAGGGAAAGCGACAAGTGCCTGATCTCCTGAAACCGTCAGGATCAGTGTAAAGGTCAGTCTCGTATTGCTGCCAGTCATTCCAGGTCCAGCCCTCACCCAGCCATTCAGTCTGCCGCATTGGATCGGTAGATTCCGGATCGTTCCGTATTTTAAAATCGAAGGATGTTCTGTACTGACCAATACCAAGCTGGATTTCGGTCTCGTCACTTATAGCATGGCTGACGCGTAAACCCAAGCTGCTGTTATTCCAGAACCTGGTTGGAAGACCGTATCGGATGTTCCGCCCCCAGGCAAGAGTATCACCGTATGTTGGAGAGAGGGAATCAATATCAACGTACGGCACTTCATATCTGCTCCACGCCCAGTAATCTCCAACACCGAACCACCCTGATGTCCTGTTCAGGAATGAAGTTGAAAGATCGATCTCAGTTGATGGTGAAGGGTTGTATGTCAGCTTGATGATGCCTGTATATGTTGATTCCCATTCGTCAAAACCGTACCCGTAACGTCCATCTTCTCCTCCCCCTGTCTGCAGAAATTCACCATCGGCAAAGATCCGCAAATCTCCGGGGATGTTTATTCCTATCTCAGGCAGGATATAGCTTGTAATAGGCTCAGGGCCGCCAATGCGCGCCCCGAACTCAAGCCTTGCCTCTGAAGAGGGAGATACATTGCTCCATCTCCAGCCACTGTCCAGGTCTGCCGGGTCGACTCCCCCCCATGTCCAGTTATCCGCAAGACCTAATGCCTGCCAGTCGTTCCCGCTGATGCTGATACCGCCATGGTAACTGCTTCCGCCCTCAAGGGTTTCGATCCTGACAATGCCGGACTGGGCATTCCCATATTGAACATCGCCGTTACCTCTGACTGCCGAGGTTTCGCTTATTGAAGAAAGCGGGAAGCTGCTGATGAACCCGCCTGTTAAAGGATTGCGGTGAATAAAGCCGTCTACGATGTAAGCAACCTCACCACTGCGCCCCCCGCGCATGTGCAGACTGCTTGTAAAACCGGCATCAAGGGTTGAGACAAGTATGTAATACGCGCTTGTTGTATTCGCAATGAATTTGATGCTGCCGCATCTTAATCCGCTGTTCAATATGCCGGGTTGTTTTTCCACCAGTTCAATGATGTCTGAAACAGGCATGGATTTGAGTGTATCGTCGCTGAAGTATCCAGTTAGTGATGACCCTGTGGTTGTCGCTGGCTGTGACACGGTAAGCAGAAATAATAATAAGTACATCATTTTCCCTCCTGATAATGCACAATTAGTAGCGGCTGATACCCTTTATCTAAGATATGCTGATAAACATCAAATATCAATGGGGCAGTCAATTAGTAACTATCCAAAAATCCTGTGCAAATATGTTGTATATTGCGTAAGATAAGATAGAGAAATGGCAGCATCTATGGAGGTTTGCGTGGTCGAGTATCAGAAAACCGGTCGATTCTTCGGTATGATCGCAGAAGACCTCAAGTCTATCGGTGAACAGGAACTTCGCAGTCTCGGAGCCACCGAACTCAAGATGGCTTACCGCGGTATATTTTTTCAATGCGATTTCGAGAGCCTGTACAGGATCAACTATCAGGCCAGATTCTTTTCAAGGATTCTGGCTCCGGTTATCACTTTTGACTGCCACAGTGACAGATACCTCTACAGTACAGCCAGATCTATTGACTGGTCTCAATTCCTCACTCCGGACAGCACATTCGCTGTTTTCTCCTCAGTTCACAGTTCAAATATCAGTCATTCGCAGTACGCTGCTCTAAAACTCAAGGATGCCATTGCGGACTGGTTCGTGGACAGGGATGGTAGAAGACCAAATGTTGATACGGTCGCTCCTGACCTCTGGATAGGCCTCCGGATACAGAAGAATCGGGCCTACATCAGGCTCGACACTTCAGGCGGAGCCATGCATCGGCGTGGTTACCGGAAACGATCTGTACAGGCTCCAATGCAGGAAACCCTCGCTGCAGCTATCGTTGAACTCTCCGGATGGGACGGATCCTCGCGCCTGTATGATCCCTTCTGCGGCTCAGGTACCATTCTCTGTGAAGCCCTGATGAAGTACTGCCGTATACCGCCTGGTTACCTCCGGAAACGATTCGGATTCGAAAATCTCCCCGAGTTCGACAGAGAACAATGGACAACCCTTAAAAAATCCATTAACTCCGAAATCAGAGAGCTCCCGGAGGGGTTGATCGCAGGTTCTGATATCTCCAGGGAAGCTGTCAGCGCAGCGGCGTATAACTGCAGCCTCCTGCCTTCAGGAGGTAGAATCAACCTGAAATCCAGACCGTATTCAAACATCGATAAACTTGAGAAAATGACCCTGATTTCAAATCCACCCTACGGACTGCGTCTTCGGAGGAACGAGAACATGGAAGGTTTCATGAAAGAGTTCGGTGATTTTATGAAGCAGAGGTGCTCTGGTTCAAAGGTATGGATCTACTTTGGAAAAAGGGAATTGATAAAAAGTATGGGACTGAGATCCTCTATTAAGATTCCCCTTCATAATGGCAAACTGGATGGCAGGCTGGTACTGTACGAGATGTACTGACAGCTTCGTTACTCGAAGCCGATGAACCACCTGGTTTTTTTCTTTGCGGGGTGCAGCATCAGCCACAGATCATCGGGCAGGTAAACTCTGGTCTCACAGTATTCACACTGAATCAATCGTTCCTTTCCGTCTATCATCAGTGATCCGGCACACTGCGGGCAGCTGAAAGCAACGGGGTTCGAAACCGCCTTATGCTCCTCGACATCATTATCTTCCGGCCACGCACCCGCTATAAGAACAGCTCCCTTAACAGCCTTATCAAACCATTCCGGCACAGCAAATGCAGGCTTCACAGCACCGCAGTCCGGACAGGTTAATTTATCTGAACCATTGTAGTCCTCTTCAATGACAAATTCCCTCTTGCACTTACTGCAATAAGGAGCAAGCCTTCCGTAGGTAAGTGTCATGTTGAAATGGCCGAAGATGTTGCTGTTGGTGCCCTCTCCGGGTTCGAATCCGGTAATCTCCCCCTTGATATCTCCAACCAGATCTCCCCAGACCTCCTCTGGAAACTCAATATCAGACCGGCAGGTTCTGCAGAATAACTTCCTGTACGGTCCATCGACATGAACGGAAGCATCACACTCAGGACACTTTATGGTCATCTCAATCATAGACCAGATCATAGGGATCTCCTCTTGAAACATGTTTTCCGAAAGCGTCACTAACTATTTGTCAGGTTTCAATCTTGCGACCAGCATTGTAAAATCATCGTCGTAGTCGTTTGAACCGTGGTGTACTTCCACCTCTTTTTCAATAAGGTAGACAAGGTCAGTAAGAGGAAGTCTTCTGTTTGTTGATACAAGCTTCACCAATCTATTCTCTCCGAACTCTTCATCGAAGCAGTTCATCGCCTCACAAACACCGTCTGTGTACATGAACAGAACATCCCCCGGATTCACCGGAACCTCTCCCTCTTCATACTCTTCATCAGCCTTCACACCAAGAAGGACACCCCCCTTGGAAAGCAGTTTCACATCACCATCCTGACTGATAAGAAAGGGCGGGTTATGACCGGCATTGACATACTTCATGCACTTTTCCTTCACATCTATCAACACCATGAAAAACGATATGAAAAGCTCAGGAGGAGTATTGTCGTAGACTATTCTGTTTATCTGAAACGCTGATTCCCTGAGGGAAATCCCCATAGCCTGGGTCGTTCTAAGCGAGGCCTGAAGGTTGGCCATAAGCATTGCCGGTCCTATTCCTTTTCCGGCTACATCGCCAATGGAAAGCACTGTCCGATGATCATCAAGAGGTATTACATCGTAATAATCCCCTGCGACTTCCAGGCAGAATCTAATGAGAGCCTCAACTTCAAGGCAGGGTCTTCCGGGAATTTTGCCGGGAAGCAGCCCCTTCTGTATATCCCTTGCCACTTTGATCTGCTCTTGAAGTTTCTGCTTGATAAGTTTCTCATCGAGAAGTTCGAAATTCTCAACTACAAGTGCTGTCTGGGCTGATAGATTCGACAGCAATTCAAGTTCTTCCGCTGTGAAGTCTTCACCATTTGTTTTGCTGCTTATGACAAGAAACCCCACGAGTCCGGAATTCGTCGCCAGAGGGAGGAGTATTGCGCTTTTTCTCTTAAGGAACCATTCCTCCTGCTCCTTTGTGAGTGTGATCCTGCCGCTTGCCAGCAGTTCGTCATACAGAATTGGATCACCTTTATTCTCCAGGCTCTTAACGATCTCATCCCTCATATCAAAGGGGGCTGGTTCCTCATGCTCCACTGCAAAACCGTCTTTATCTGCTATCCTGAGAACCGGGTATATTTTCTTTGCGGATAGTCCGTCAGCGAGTTTCTCCTCAAGTTCCTTCCAGAAGATCTTACTTTCAGTTCGAACGATATTCGATGCCAGAAAATTCTTCAGGAGCTCCCTCAATCTGACCCTCTCAGGGTAGAAGTGCTTTTCAAGCTTACTTCGGATTATTCTCTGTGTCGGCATGAAAATAAACGCAAGAAGCAGACCGAGTATCAAGGTTGGAGTACGGCTGTTTATTACAAACTGCTTCAGTATCAGCTCTCCGAAAACATACAGAAATCCGAGAAACAGAAGAAGCAGAACAAGGTTCACTGCAAGAAATCTTGTGCCGCGTTTAATTTTCGCCTCAACGGAAAGCAGTTCGTAACGTCCAAAGGCATAAGCAAGAGATACGGGCATAAGAAGAAGAAGCAGAAACATAAAGTTGGTTATCATCATTTTCGTGATGAATGAAAAGCTCATATACAGTTCAGGAGCGATCTGCGTGAACCAGGCATACAGGAGGCTGAAGATAAGTCCGGGGGCTGATCCAAGAAGTACAAGCCTGGTCTGTCTTTTTTCGATGAAATTATCAGCTCTGTGATAATTCCCAAGCAGGAGTATATACCCCAGGCTTATAAAGAGAGAAGTAAGTATTGTGATCGCCAGCGGCATCTGCTTCTGCCAGAGAATACCGGCTGTACCGAATATTATCCCCGGGGCGAACAGCAGGACATTGATGAACAACCTGTGCTGATCGTACCATTTCTGTCGAACAGGAAAAAGCAGCTGCAGCTTCAGCCAGAATGCGGACCAGAAGATCGTTACAGCTCCAAATAGATAGTAGACAAAGTGAGACAGATTGAAGGCAGCGTATGCATCGGCGATAACAGGGGCGGTAAAATTCATACCCAGAGCAAGTGTAATGCAGAATAAAGTCAAAGATCTTACCGGGGATGAGTAAGGTCTTTTAATAAGACCCCAGAGACCAACAAGAATCAGACCTAGAATAATAAGAGATCGGAGTACTACAAGAATCCATACCTGAAGCTGCATAATAAGCGGGATTGATCTTGTAATAACAGTCGTTACGTATGTATCGAAATCATGAATGAATTTTATATGAATTTCTTCACCGGCAGGTGTATCAACATTGAATACACTGAAATAGTTGTTCTTGGTGGAAGGTAAACCATCAATTTCCACAAGAAGATCACCTGCTACGGGAATGGGCGGTCCCTGGAAATCGTTCTCGTCAACTTCAGCGAATTCCGCATATGGAGTATTATCATTAAGCCAGAGAAAGCTCCACATATCTCCCATGCTGGAAAGATTAATAACCTTTGAAAATTCTCTTACCATGTAGACCGAAGAGAATCCAATGACAACTACTGACGCAATTATCATAAATATCAGTACGACTCTCTTCATTTGAACTCCCCCTGATTGACCTGAGCTAATATACGAATAATTTTGCAGATAGTAAGTTAGTGTAACCTATCACCGTTATCCATACTCTTTTACGGTAACGCTAACTCTCCTCTTTATCCTGTTTTTCTGCATAATGCGTCGCCTTTGAGTACCTGTATGCGTCGTCTCCTTAAAACAGCAGCTGACCCTGTCGAGCAGTCTGCAAAGCTCATTCAAGAAAGGATACTCCCTGTTGAAACTGTAGATAAGTGTTCTGCCCTTTCGCTCACATACCAGTACAGAACCCTCTTTCAATCTTTTCAACTGTTTCTGAACCGAATCGAGCGATGCATCGAAATACCTGGATATTTCCCTTGCATATCCTTCTCCATGGACATGAACAAAGAGGAGAACCTGCTCACGCACAAGGGAGCCAAGAACAGGTTCAAGCATATCGACCTCCTTTATATGTTATATGACATATTTATGATAACAGATACTGATTGTCAAGATATCGAATTCAGAATGAACTTCCGCCGGTACGACTGACTATCTGCCTTTTTCCAACGCTTCAAGGTAAAAGCAAAGACTGTTTACCAGAAAATCAAAAAACTCTTTGCCCTTCTCCTCTGATACGAATTTCAGATTGGAACCTGCTCCGCCGCCTGGATAGAGTTCCTTCCATTTTTTCCGGGACAGGACTGCTCCTGCCGGTGGCTCAGCTGGAAAACTGATCCTCTCGAACGGAGGCATTTCCCTGCCCATTAGATGCCATACCATGGAAACCTCGGTAACAGTTACATGATAGCCGGGGTCCGGACAGAAGAGGCTCTTCTGTTTTGCAGCTACCCCGGGCAGCTCCCCGTAAAGAAGGTATCTGAGATCCGCTTCCGGGCATTCTTCAGAGGCTTTGTTCAAACCATCGGTGATCGGGCTTCTGTTTCCTCCATGACCGCTGAGGAATATTATCTTTCTGAAACCGTGAGTATAGAGGGATACTGAAATGTCTCTTGCGACAGCCGAGAGGGTGCCCGGCTGGAGGGTTACAGTTCCGGGAAATCCCATGTGATTCTCGGACATACCGAATGTAACTGCAGGTGTAACTGCGGTACCTGTTTTCATCCCTGCAGCAGCACAGAGCCTTACAGGAATAATGGTATCACACGCCAGAGGGGCGGCATCACCGTGCTGCTCAAGGGATCCTGCAGGAATCAGTACAGTATTCCTGTTCTTAAGGTATTCAATCACTTCACGGGTCAGGGCTCCTGCAAGATTCATTCCCTTTTCCTCCTCTTGTTCAATGCTCTCCTCCGCTGCATAATTCGCCTGAAGGGTAAGGTAAAGTATGAACCAGAAAATAATTATCGCAAGAGGTGTTTCCTGGGAACGCATTCCCATTAAGACCCTGCTTATACTTAAGGGGGATAACCTGCTCATGGCTATTGAGGATGGCCTTGAAGAAGCTGATGCAGACCTCCAGCCTGATGATATTCTGTTTGTCAGCGAAAAAGCCGTAGGTGCCAGTCAGGGGCGTTATTTCCTCCTGGATGATGGATCTCTGAAGCCGCGCCGCCTTGCTGTGGTATTAAGCAGATTCGTAACAAAAACACCCGGGGGCATAGGGCTTGGAATACCTGAGACAATGGAATGTGCCCTTAGAGAGTGCGGAATACCAAGGATTCTCTTTGCAGCCTTCATCAGCGCATTTGGAAAACTGTTCGGCAGGAAAGGGGATTTCTACCGTATAGCAGGGACGAAAGCCAGATCGATCGATGGGCCAACAAGCGGAACAATCCCGCCATTCAACAGAGCGGTAAGCCTTGCTCCTGAAGATCCCGATGGAGTCTCCCGGACAATTGCACAGCATTTCAATTGCAAAGCTGCGGTTGTTGATGTAAACGACCTCGGCGGCAATATTCTGGGAGTATTTCCTCCCGAACTCGATATAGATTTGCTTGTTGAAATCCTCAGCGATAATCCCCTGGGCCAGGGAACCGCAAGCACACCCGTTGGAATAATCCGAAAAAACTGAAGAGTCGTCAGCTGCTTCCGGCTATTGTTTCCTTCCGGTCATACCGTCAATAACACCTGTCAGCAGGGATATTATCACTGCAGCCAGCACGGCCCACCAGTAAGTGGCAACGTAGAATCCCCCTACCCACTCCCGGGCTACGATAAGAACAAGGCCGCTCACAAGAAAGCGTGACAGACCCAGTGTCAGCAGATAAACGGGACACGTCATGATGTTCAGGATCGGCGCCAGAACGAAGTTCAGCAGACCGATAACAGCAGCGGTCCATACAATGGACCAAAAGCCGGCAAATTCCATACGGGCACCAAGAATCATAGATGTCAGCCAGAGAGCCACACCCGCAACAATCCACGCACCTATTAGTTTTTTCACCCTTTCTCCTTACTTCCGAATACTATAGTATATAAACAATGAGAAAAGGGGTAGTACTTATGGTCACTATATTCATTTCACTTGTTCTTATGCTTTTACCTGCAGAGCGCGACTCAATCCTTGCCGAAATGCCGATCAATGCGGCTTTCTGGGAGGAAGCACTCAGCCAGTATTCCGGGGACACCCTCACTTATTGTGAAAGTATCTTTCTGACAATATCACCAGAGGACAGAGGAAGCATGACCGGGGCAATCCTGGAGGATCATCTCCTGAACGCCATGAATACCAGAAACACATGGTATGACGATCTGCCCGATTCGATCTTCATGAATTATCTGCTTCCCTTTAGAATTGATAATGAACCGCTTTCATCCTACCGGTCCACACTGGATGCCTGGATCGGCAGAAGAGTGCAGCCCGGGGAGACAGCAGTTGAAATGGCGGAAGAAATAAGAGGTGTGATCACTCAGGCAATAGCACTAACGAGACATTCCGATGATAGCTTAATGCTGACTCCCACACAGATCATCCCTTCAGGACAGGCTTCAAGAGAGGGTAGATGGATCCTCCTCGGAGCATCTTTGCGAACATTCGGGATTCCTGTCCGACCTGTAAAAGGATGGTTCCCTGGTGTTGATAGAAATCTATATCTTTGGTTCGATATCTGGACCGATGACGGCTGGTATACTCTTTCCAGCGGAACACCGCCGCTTGAGTATCTTAAAGCGGCTATTGAACATCCTTCGTTGAGAAACATCACCGGCGACTACAGAAGCACCGGAATCCTTCTCACGATTCCGTTTGTTGATTACATCGAAGATGGCTGGAGTGTTGAGCTCCTTATACCCTCCGGGGGTGACTCAACAGTAATCGATGCCATTCACATCGATCCCTACGAAAGGGTTTCCACAGAGCTTGGTACCGGAGAATTCGTGTTGAGAGTAGAGTTTTCCAGCATGGATGAAGTAGTAGGAGAATGGCTTCAGGGTATAGTGATCTCTGCTGATTCGATAACTGTAATTGACCTTACTGAAGCAGAGTATGCCTTAACCCCGTTACCCTGATTGAAATCCGTTTACGGCGATTGGAGCCTGCTGTATGAAACATTCCATGCTGATTTCACTCTGCCTGCTGATTGTATGTCCGCTTTTTTCAGAAGATGTGAACGGTTCAATAGAATACATCGGTGATATCAGAATACTGAATCTCTGGGGAACGTGGCCCGAAATGGGCTATGCCCACGGATACCTTCTGGGTCCTGATATTGTGAGGTCTTCCACGAATACTTTCTGGAGATGGTTGGAGGTGTGTCCAACTACGCAAACCTCAGAGCATATCTCCTGATGTATTTCGATATCCCGTCCGTTTTCATTGATTACTCCCAGGGAATTCTCTCTGGTATTTCCGATACAGTCAGCATTTATTCAGTTCCGCTCGGAAGAAATATGGATTACATAGATATCTGTGTAGTATCCTCAATTCCGGATCTATCTGCGCTGGGGGGAATGGAACAACTCCTATGCACCAGTGTAAGCGCCTGGAACGCAGCTACCGAGGGGGAACCGGAACTGAGCGGCGCACCTGCTGTATCCCGCAACCTTGATTACTATGTCGACACCGGCGGTTCAATACTTGAAAACAGTATCCTTATAACCTTCGATCCGGAAACGGGTCAGGACTGGATATCAGTGGGATTCCCCGGATTTACAGGTAGTTTGTCTGGAATGAACGAGTCGGGAATCAACGCCAGCCTGAATATGGGCAGTAATCAGGGAACGGTTCAGTTTACAAGCCCGTTCGTTCCAATCTGTATGGCCCTGGCCCTGGGTCTTGGAGATGAAGATTTCAACGGCAGCGGTCAATGCGATGTAGAGGATATGAAAGATGCTCTCACCGAATGGAACAGGTGCAACTCCTATGATATCCACATAGTTGTGGACAGGAGTCTTGCCGGACAGGATTCATCGTCAATCGTTGTTGAGGTCAACAACAGGAACGGATACGCTTTCAGATACTCCGGAGACGAGCCTGACATTGCCCCCTGCAGAATGATTCTATCCAATCATCACAGAGTACTAATACCGCCGGTTGGATGTTACCGCTACAATCTGCTCATTGATTCACTGACATTCAACCCCGATGTCACACTTGAAAGACTGTGGAATTTCATGGGTGCAGTCGGATGGCCTGCAACTCCCGGATCGGGGGGAACCATTCAGACAATGGTGTTCATGCCCGAACACCTGAGAATGGGGCTCGCTTTTGCAACAGCCGCCACTCCTTCTTACGAGCAGGCTCCCGAATGGATCGAATGGACGGATATCTTCCCCAATCATCCACCACAAAGCATTGAAGGTAATATCAGCACGGAACAGTTAATCAGGATAAGCCCGAACCCTTCATCTGGAATTGTATCGATATCATATCAAGGCAGTATTCACGATATATCACTTTACGATACAGCTGGCAGAAAACTTGATGCCGACATCTTCGAATCCGCAGAAAGCTGCCTCAGCGTTGACCTTTCATCACTACCGGAAGGAATTTACCGGTTAGCAGTTCAGATTGATGATACAGTTTTCACTGAGAATGTAGTCATTATCAGATAGCTGCTACACTTCTTGACAAGACACTCACTGAATACCTATAATCCGGCTCTGCTGGCGGGTCGTCCAAGGGTAGGACTGCGGTCTCTGGATCCGCCAATCGGGGTTCGAATCCCTGCCTGCCAGCCACAAAATTGAAAGCCCCCTTCATGGGGGTTTTTGATTTTGTACTGAAGCTCACGATTCGGACCTTTGATCGAAGATCAAAATGGTGAGTTTACACTGAGCGAGTGAAACGAGTCAAAGTG
>JAUVIR010000026.1 GCA_030592645.1 Candidatus Fermentibacterota bacterium
AGCCCGAATGAGAATTTAGTGTATCTCCCCGAATCCATCCTGTTTCAATTCTCCATACCTCTTGATATCTCAAGGAGCATGATACTGGTGGGGCTTGCTATCACGTATTAGGGATAAAATGAACCCGTTAAGCGACATGCATGTTCACACAAGCGACTCTCCGGACGCTGATATTCCCGCGAGGAGCCTCGTACGGAAGGGCAAAGAGAACAATCTGGGGGGAATCGGTTTCGTTGCTCATCTTGACCTGAATCCAGAGGATTTCTGCTACGCCAGTTTTAATGCGGCTGCTTACGACGAATCAATAAACCGGGCAGGGAGCGAAGCGGGAGGAAGGCTATCCGTAATGAAGGGCCTTGAAGTAGGGGAACCTCACGTGTACGAAAAACAGGTAAAGAACCTTGTTGATTATTCGAACTATGATTTTATAACAGGAGCCCTCCATTCGGTTGAGGGGATCGGTATGGTTCTGGGCAGGGAAGTCTTTGTCGATGGGGACCCTATGGAAATAGTAGAAGAGTATTACGCCGAAACCCTGAGAATAGTGGAAGTTTCGGATATAGACATTCTCGCTCACATGGGCCTTTTCAGAAGAGGGCTTGCTCTTGCCGGACTGAGGTATGATTTCAATGAAATGCAGCTCTGGCCCGAAACCATAGATAGTATCCTCAAAGTGCTGATCGAACGGAAAATAGCTCTTGAGCTCAACACTTCAGGTCTCCGCAGAATAGAGAAAGTTACTTACCCTATTCCCGCAATTCTTGAGCGATTCAGAGAACTTGGAGGAACCCTTGTAACTGTCGGTTCTGATACTCACAGGGAGCCGCACGTCTTCTTTGGTCTGAAGCAGGGCTCCGCACTCCTTCTGAAAACAGGTTTCAGAGAGGCCTATGCTTTTGTTGACAGGGAGCCGCAGGCATTCGGGTTAGCCTGATGTATAATAGAATCTGAATTACATATTCTCACTGATGTATTACAGATTGGATAAGGAATTCAGATTCAAATCCGTTGTAAGGCCGGTATGAAAGGAGTTCTGCATCACTAATGACTTCACCCGATCTAGTATTTATCATACTTTCAATAGAAAGTAGAGCTATCATTCATCCTGCTGGAGGGAAATGCTGATTTGAAATCTCGACTCCTCTTGCCCGCCTGCCTGATTCTCACAATCGCCTTCACCATTTACAGATATATTGAAGTAATCCCGAGGGGGCCGGCGGATAAAGTGGTTCAACTTCTTCTGCTCATTCCGGCGGCGGTCTGCTTTGCTTTCTATATCGCCGGAAGGACTAAAAAGGATATCGTTCGGTTGACTCTTGAAAAAATTGGTAACCTTTCCACGTTAAGATTTCTTGGACTTCTTCTTTTGATTCTGGCCTGTTTTTCAATCTGGATGGCTTATGGCCCCTTTGAGGGAATCCCAAAGGGCGGCGATGAGGTCGCATACTATTTCCAGTCCAAGATATACGCTTCGGGACATCTTGCTGCTCCCGCACCGGATGTTGAGAATCCAACGAACTATTTTCCATTCCGTCATTTTGTGTTTCGGAACAACCTGTGGTTCATCGTCTATACTCCGTTCCATTCCCTGTTGATGGCACCATTTACCGCTGCAGGCGCTGCGCCTTTACTTGGTCCCCTTGAAGGGCTCCTTTCCTTTATTGGAATCTTCCTTCTGATAAGGTTCTGGGCCGGAGAGACAATAGCCAGAGTCAGCTCCATTCTTCTTCTCCTTTCACCCTTCTTCCTTCTTATGACCAGTACTTTCATGGCACATAATACGAATCTTATGCTGGTGACATGGTCTCTTTACCTGATCTCAAGGAGGGCAAAGGGGGCTTCGGTTTCATACGGGTTCGCTGGCGGGTTTCTTATAGGGCTTGCCTTTGCTACAAAACCATATCCCGTTCTGGTCTGGCTGATCTTCATTCCTCTCGCGGTAATTGTCGGATGCAGGGACAGGTGGTTCCGTATTCTGGCCCCCGTGGCCGCCGCCGCGGCAATACCATTTGTGCTGTTTCTGTTGTCTAACGGTTACTACACTGGAAATCCGCTGGAATCAGGATACGATCTGGTCAGGGGAGGCAAGCTGATAGGTTTTGGTCCCGATAAAGCCTGGTTTCCCGAATACGGAGACTTCGCCCATACACCGCTCAGAGGGTTCTTTAATGTTGTAAGACAGACAGGTGTAGGAAGCACCATCATGTTCGGCTGGCCGTTCCTGTCCCTCTTTCCCATGCTCTTCGCTCTTCGAAGGGTGCGGCGGGACGTACGTATATTATGGCTTTATCTGCCTCTGATCCTGATCATGTTCCTCATGTTTCTACACTACTGTCCCGCAATAGATTATGGCCCAAGACATTACTTTACATTTTTGCCAGTTATCATGATTCTATCGGCAATTGGACTGAGGGAAACGATAATATATGCCAGAAAAAAGAGTGGAACCGAGGGAACCAACAAGGTTGCCGTTATTCTCTTCTCTCTTATTCTGATAACACTTTTTGTATATATGCCTGAAGCCGTTGAACTCCGGTCTGGACCGTGGCAGGGAATTGACAATCGACCCCGGCTGACAACTTCCGGTTCCGTCGAAACTCCCGCAATAGTATTCATGCAGGCCGGGCAGCATGGTTACCCGAATATCTGCAGCGGTATGAATTTCAATTCCCCTTTCCTTGATAACGAAATAATATATTGCGCTCATCAGACACCCTATGAGGATATTGAATTCATGCGGGCTTATCCCGGAAGAATTTCCTACCTTTACTGGTTCGACGGAAGCAGTTTTCATATTGAACTGTGGACACAGAATCTTTCAGAAGCCATCGAGCCCACCAGGGATATGGAATACTTTGCTCAGGTGGATATAACAGATTCAAAAGGAGCTAACCGGTGAAGCTACATGTATTTTTGAACTTATGAGATTTCGGTTTCTGCCGGGCAGCTAACAACGAAAAACAGACTATTGAGAAGATGTTCAGGCACATACTCGATTTCTTTTCAGACTGACCATATATTGCATACTTGATTCTATTTCAAATATGACCGAATATGGTGCAGTATACGATTATTCTAATCATAAGACGCTATTCTTATGGTATAGAATAGAGACTATAGAAGAGAGAAATAATGATAACGCTGAAAAGGCTGCAGAACATTTCAAGTACCAGATTTCGTAGAATGTTACATGTTGTTAAAGTGTTCAAAGGACACAGCCCAGTATATCCGCGATTTGTTCAATTACTGCTTACATACAAATGCAACGCGACCTGTCCCTTCTGTTATCAGGACGCAGAGAAAATGAAGATTCCTGACATGAGCATCAGCGACGCACAGGTTATTGAAAGAAACATAAAAAAATCATTTAACTTCAAACCAAGAATACACTTTTTCGGAGGGGAACCTACAGTAAATGCTGATTTTGTTGAAATCCTGAAATACTTCTCCAATTCAGGTTACAAAACATCAATGACTACAAATGGGATTAATCTACTCAAGTTTGGGAGAGAAATTGTAGAAGCAGAGGGATTTAAGGATATACACATTTCTCTTAATGATCTGGATTTTGATAGAGTGCTGTCAACCCTGAAGCAGATCAGCGACATTGATGTGAACAAGAGTTTATACATTACATTGAATTGCCCTATTACAGAGATCAATCAAGACAAATTGATTGATATTGTTGAGAAATTTGAACACTCGAAAGCACACTGCCTTACATTTCAACATCGCGGATTCATATGGCATAACGGATTTACATTAATGGACCATAAATTGATAAAGGATCAGTACGAAATAATCAGAAAACGAAAAAGCAGCATACCTATACTATTTCATCCGAACATTAAATCCGAAAATATCGAAGCTTACTATACGGACAAAAAATTTCCCTACAACATGAATAAATGCTATTTTCCATGGTTTGTATTATTTGTACAGCCTAACGGAAATATAATACCATGCGACGAGATCAATATTATGGTTGGAAACGCAGTAACGGAAAGCCTTAAGGATATTTGGAATAACAGTGAATACGTAGCCTTCAGGAGAAATATTATTCAAAACGGCATATCACATTCAATATGCCATAGATGTGATCATAGAGAGTATTAAATAGAGGAGCTGAAGAATGATTACAATCGTCATACCGGCATTGAACGAAGAAGCTACAGTTGGTATATGCGTGAAAAAGGCTTTAGAGACGATGCGCAACCTTAACGTAGAAGGAGAAGTCATCGTCGCTGATAATGGATCAACCGACAATACAGAAAGAATAGCGCTTGAAGCGGGCGCAAGGGTTATTAAAACGGAAGAGAAGGGCTATGGCGCTACTTACAGGCAGAGTATACCCCATGCTCTGGGAGAGTTTATTATAGTGGGAGATGCTGACGATTCTTACAATTTTGAAGAAATTGGCCCGTTCATTGAAAAATTGAAAGAGGGATACGAGTTCGTGATAGGAAACAGATTCAAGGGTAAAATTGAAAAAGGGGCTATGCCGTCATTGCATCGTTATGTAGGGACTCCTGTACTGACCGGAATAATGAATCTGTTTTTCAGGGTTGGTATTGGTGACACGAATTGCGGCATGAGAGGGTTTACGAAAAAAGCATTTGAGAAAATGAAATTGAAAACCTCCGGTATGGAATTCGCTACAGAAATGGTAATAAAGGCTTCCGCTGTTGGACTTAAAATATGTGAAATACCCTGCAATCTTTACAAAGACAAAAGAGATCATCCACCACACCTGAATACCTGGAAAGACGGGTGGAGATACCTCAGGTTTATGTTGTTGTTTGCCCCGTTCTGGACGTATCTTGTTCCGGGAATAACCCTGATGTCAATCGGTATACTGGGAATGGTCACTCTTTTCGCAAGGGATTGTACAGCACCACAATTATTTGTTGACGTAGTAAAGCCAAAATACTTTTCCTTACTCCTACTGCCACTGCTGGTGGGAAGTCAGATTGTATCTTTTGGTATTATCGCTCATAGTCTCAGTTACACAAAACACTACAACAACATCAACAAAGGAATAAGCAGTTTACTGGAAAAATTCAAACTTGAAAAAGGTTTGCTTACAAGCCTGTTTCTGTTCTGCGTGGGTAGTCTGATTATTCTATATCTGATTTCTTCCAACTACTGGGGAGTCGGGCCGTTCATTGGGGATACAGTTAGAAACGACCTGAGCTTCATAGCGACCGCAGTAATCGTTTTTGGCACGCAGATATTCTATACATCATTTTTGCTTAGTATAAACATTCTAAAGGTTATTTAGCATTATGAACTCCAATATAAAATATAGATAAGTATGTAATGAAAGAATCTCGCGTTGAGTTCTATAAGAGATGGGGAAATCATTCAAAACCATACTTCAAGTGGCAGGCGGAGCAAATATCTAAATATGCCGGTAAAAGAATAGCTGATATAGGTTGCGGATTAGGAAATTTTGTAGAAATATTCAGTGACAAAGAACTCTATTTGGGATTTGATTCAGACGAATTGGTTCGAAAAGAAGTAGAGAGCTTGGAATATCCCGATAATTTCAGATTGGCAGAAACCGGTGACATCTGTCTTGACGAAGCAGTAGATGAGATTGAAGAAAATGGTATTGATACAATTATCTGCATAAACACATTAGAGCATATTGAAAATGACAAACAAGCACTCACCAATATGGTCAAGGCGGTCAAGAAAAATGATTATATATGCTTAATTGTCCCTGCTTTACACTGCCTTTACGGTTCGCTGGACAAATTTGATGGCCACTATAGAAGATATTCAAAAAGGGATTTATCGGCACTCACAAATGGTTTAGATGTGGATGTAGTTCTAATGCATTATATGAATATGATTGGTAGCATAGGATGGTTTATCAAGAGTAGAATCGTGAAAGAAAAATCGTATAGGAATGCAAATTTTAGTTTTATCGTATTCCTTCTTCCCATAATATCGTTTTTGGAGAAATGCATAAAACCTCTATTTGGTCTTTCACTTCTTCTGGTTTTGCGAAAGACGTAATATTCTACATCTCTTTACATTAGTGGAATTAATCATAGAATATTAGCAGGCGGTAGAGCACCGCCACGCAAACCGGAAGGAATTCCGGGACGCAAAGCTACGGGTCCGACACCGCTTCTGGGGAAAGCGGAAGGACAGCCGGGTTACCGTTTGACTCAATGCAAACCGGAGGAGACTCCGGGACGCAAAGCCACGGGTCCGAAGCCCGGGAAACCGGGAAGGACAGCCGGGTTACCAGACGTCTGCGCGGGGAAACCCATGCGGATTGAGGAGGTGCTCATGATGAGGTTGATACCATTAATACTGGTAGCGCTTCTACCGTCGGTATTGCTGGCCAGCGTAACCGTATCCTCCTGCCCTGCCGATGTTGACAGTTTTGTCAGCATCGCCAGAGAGGCAATGGTGGATGGGAACTACGTTACCGCTTTTGCGATGTACGATTGTGCTCTCCGAAGAGATCCCTACTCTTTAGAAGCCCTTGCGGGCCGTCTTATGGCCATGGCTTTTATGGTGGAGTGCAATTCTTCAACGCCGATCCTGGTTACTTCACGCTGACCGAAGCGTACCGCGGGTGCAAGGGGCGGGCTTTTTGCCCGTCCCGCCGGAACAGCCCGTTAACCCGGAATATCATAAGAAGTTTCATTGCTCTCCTTTTTCGCAGTGAGGAGACGAATATGGTTACGCAAGAAATATTTTTCTGTGAAACCGCCGAATCCGAATTCGGACATGATCTGTTTCCAGTTGCGCTCCACGTATTCGAAGGCGTACCTGCACTCTACAATTTTGAAAGGTATTCTGAAGTAGAGGGGAGTTTCATCGGTAACAAATTCGTTGAAATCAAGCATGATAAACTGTCCGCCCAGTTTCAGAGCATTTGCTGCATTTCTGAGGATATTCTTCTGTATTTCTAATGGAAATCCGTGAAATACGAATGAAATAAAAACCTTGTCGAACTTTCTGTCCAGTGTGAAGGGTTGATCAATTCTCTGGTCCAGAACGTTTATTCTGTTAAAATTTTCCGTTTTCCTCTGAAACTGAATAAGCATTTCTTCGGAAATTTCCAGGCCGAGAACCTCACCGTCTCCGGAGAGATAACTGTTCATCAGTAACGCATTTCTTCCCGTTCCGGCGCCGAAATCAAGAATTGCGTCATCCGGGGCGATGCACATCTGTCTGATTGCCTTTTTTATGAAACTGCTGTAAGCTCCCAGCGAAGCTGTGTTCAGCAGGTTGTCGTAGAACCTTGCGGAAAGACCTTGAATCTCCACCTTTGAATCCGGGTAAAATCTGCCCATGCTGCTCCCTCTGCTGTCATCAGCACTGTCAGGAGTATAAGTATTCTTGCATATATTTTCACTCCTCTGTTTTTCTTCTCACAGAATTTCCAGTTGAACCTTCACTGTTCGGAACAGTCCAGACTCCCCTGGAGGGAAGTGAGTTACCTTATTACCACACATCTCCGTGTCTGTACGGCGCAGCCGGTCTGCAGACGATAGATATAAACGCCGGCGTGCAAATCTTCGGCATAGAATTCAACAGAGTGATGTCCTCCCTGGAGTTCTCCATCGACAAGAGTTGCAACAAGCCTGCCTGAAAGGTCGAAAACCTTAAGAGTTGCGTGCCCCGGTTCGCTCAGCTCGAAGCGCAATGACGTTGATGTGGCAAAAGGATTCGGGAATGCCGGCTCGAGTAATAAGCCG
Source organism: Candidatus Fermentibacterota bacterium (assembly GCA_030592645.1). Classification (GTDB taxonomy): domain Bacteria; phylum Fermentibacterota; class Fermentibacteria; order Fermentibacterales; family JCC-6; genus Aegiribacteria. Next base: position 7,725 of record JAUVIR010000026.1, read on the forward strand.
GCTTTAAATACTGAACCTTCAGCGATACCGGTCATGGCTTCGCCAAGGAAGAGGAACTCCTCGATGAACCGGCTAAGATTCATGCTATGCCCTACACCAGTCAGGCTCTGGAATTCATGATCTATTCCAAGATCTGTAAGGGTATCCGCATAGCTGCAGTTGGATTCGTAACAGCCTATCCATCCATCGTTTGTGCCGCAATCAAAAAAAATGTCGAGGTCGATAGGCAGAGACATCTGCTTTACCATATGGGCGGGATAGAACAGCTCCCACAGGGCATATACGGAATCGATTACTAATCCATTCTCGTCTAGAATGAAATCCACAGAATCGGGAGCACTCAGATTGGGCGAAAAAGCTCCACCATAGAGAAACAAACCATCCGTGTAGGACCCGTTACCCCAGTCGTAGGTGTATGGAGGCTCAGATTCGGGGCATTCCTCCAGTACTGCAGGCAGGAATAAAGGCATTGCAACGCAAATATCCTGAAAACCGGCATGTGAAGCTACCGCTTTGTAACGGTCTGTATGCACAAGAGCGATTTGCATCGAACCTGCACCTCCCATCGAATGTCCGGCGATACTTCGATATTCCGGATCTGAAATGGCGCAGAAACTGCTTTCAACAAAGTCGACTAAATCGAATACTACATAGTCCTCGTAGTCTCCATACAGTTCTGAGTTAACCCACATACTGCCGTCGTACGGTTCGCACCACCCGTTCGGCTTAACCACAATCACAGGCTGGATCTGCCCGGATGAGATCAGACTGTCCAGTGAGGTTTTTGTGTAGGGTATATATGAAGATTGTGTCCCGCCCCAGCCGTGCAGCCAGTATATCACTGGATAATCGATGGTTCCGCCAGGGTTGTAACCTTCGGGCAGGTAGAGCACCACATCTTTCTCCACACCCAGTGACGGAGGAACAAATGTTGTGTCTACCCAGGTTCCACCAGCAAGTGCGATATCAGGAATAATGAACAGCAATCCGAGAAAACAAACGAAGAATTTCATCGTAACCCCTCCTTCACGTATAACCGATTTCTCCCACTGCGTTTTCGAGCCCGGAGCAGCCGGTTAGCCCAGGATTTCCGTTCCGGTTCTTGTCGCCAGTACCTCAGGCAAAACGACTTTCCCTGATTCTGTCTGACCGTTCTCAATAAGGGCAGCCATTATTCTTGGAAGGGCTAATCCCGAGCCGTTGAGAGTATGAACAAACTCTGGCTTGCCGCCCCCTGAGCGTTTGAACTTGATATTACCGCGCCTGGCCTGAAACTCCCCGAAATTGGATATGGATGAGACTTCAAGCCACTTTTCCTGTCCGGCCGACCAGACTTCAAAATCGTAGCATTTCGCGGCAGCGAAGCTCAGATCACCAGTTGCCAGAAGGGAAATCCTGTACGGAAGATTCAGCTCTTCAAGCATCCTTCCCACATGGCCGGTCATTTCTTTGAGAGCTGCCTGGGAATTCTCCGGTTTGACCATGCGGACCATTTCGACCTTTTCGAACTGATGAACTCTGTTAAGCCCTCTTGTATCCTTGCCGTAACTGCCCGCTTCCCGTCTGAAACAGGGAGAGTAACCGAATATCTTAACGGGAAGGTCTTCCTCGGGGAGCTTGGAGTTTCGATAAATATTAGTAAGGGGAACCTCTCCGGTGGGTACAAGAAAGAGGTCGTCCTTCTCGATATGGTACATATCATCTTCAAGTTTGGGGATCTGTCCCGTGGCTGTCATGCTCTCCCTGTTTGCAACGAACGGCATCCAGACTTCTTCCATTCCGCAGGAGGAGTGAAAATCCATCATCCAGTTTATGAGAACCCTCTGCAGCCGGGCAGCCCAGCCCCGCAGAAGGATGAAATTTGACCCGGCGATTGATCCTGAAGCTTCCCTGTCCAGCAGTTCGCCGAGGATGTCCCAGTGGTAGCGAGGCACGAAACTGAAAGAGGGAATTTCTCCTGTTGATTCGATTATCCTGTTAAAAGTTTCATCACTTCCGATTGGGACATCAGTATCCGGAATGTTGGGAAAACGGAGTTCCAGCTGACTCATATCGGTATCTACCGTATTAAGTTCCGTCTCAATAGCGCCGATTCTTCTACCTGTCTCTTTGCTCTCCAGTATCTGGGTATCCGCCTCTTTTCCCTCCTTTTTCAGGAAAGACACTTCCTTTGAGAGCTCATTTCTGCGCCTTCTAAGGGTTTCTGTCTCACCAAGGAGCTCGCGTCGTATTTCGTCAAGTTCCAGCCACTCATCGATCAGGCAGGGCTCGCCCTTGTTCTTCGCAGCTGCCCTTACTCTGTCCGGCTCTTTTCTGAGAATAGCCCTGTCGAGCATAATCAATCTCCCTGTTCAGCTCTGAATTTGATCATAAATGGGGTACGAATACAAACAGACCTACTGCGAGCGCCCCGGCCGCGGCGAGCAGTACAGAGCCTGCTGCCAGGTCCTTCGCCTTCGCGACGGAATCGTGCCACTCCGGTGCCGTATGGTCTGCCAGAAATTCCAGCGCACTGTTCATGGCTTCAGCAGATAGAACCATTCCGACTGCGAGGGCAATGAGAGCCCATTCCCCCGTACTGAGGTTTACGAGTATTCCTGCTGCAATAACCAGGATAAGAGCAATCAGATGGATTCTGGCGTTCATCTGGGTTGCCAGAAGGGTTCTTATGCCTCGCAAAGCGTATTTGAAACTTCTGAGTCTATTCTTCATATCAAAAATATACTCCAAATCCTTCCGAACTGCTCCATCTGATTCCCAGGGTTGGCTGAATCTGCTGATCGGAAACCGAACCATCTTCATGTGCCAGCACAACAGCAAGACCAACAGCTGCTCCAATTGATGCTCCGGCGATTACATCAGAAGGGTAGTGCTTTCCAAGTGTGACCCGCGACAGCGCTGTAAATACGGCAACTGCTGTTGCCGGGATGCCGCAGCCGGGTCCGTAACTGTCCCACAGGATTACCGCCGCGCACGCAGTGCTCGAAGCATGTGCCGAAGGAAAACTGCGGGCATTGCTGCTGTCTGGCCTGGTTCTGCCTGAGGCCAGTTTCAAAGCACCTGTAATGCCGTATGTCAGAAGTAGCCCCTCTGTGAGCATCTGTCCGGTCTCTTCTGTATCGCTGTTATCGAAGAGTGCACCGCCCCCCCAGATAACGGCGGAAACGCCGAGAAAGGGAAGCCCGAAAGCTTTGTCACAAATTTCTGAGCAATTCTGCAAACACCCTTCTCCCATAAAACCCTCATAACCATCACTGCTTTCAAGCAGAAAAGCTCCTGCTGTGAACGTACCGCCCAACCCTGTGACTGCAAGCGGTTGTGGTGAGAAGAGATGACGGATGTCCTCCCCTATGAAATGGATAAAGTCACCGGCAGTTACGCAGGAGAACAGAAAAAGGATCGATACAGAGAAAAGCAGGCCTCGGGGCCGCTCAGCCCTTATCGGCATAGAAATCCTTGATGGTCTGGACAACTTCATTAAGTTCTTCACCGGTAAGTTCACCGAAGACCGGGATGGATATGACTTCCTTTGCGGCAGCTTCGGAAACGGGAAAATCACCCTCAGCGTAACCCAGGCATTCAAAGCACTTCTGAAGGTGAAGGGGGAGTGGATAGTAGATAGCGCACCCGACATTCCGCTCCCGAAGGTAATTGAGAAGAGCATCCCGATCAGCTGCCAAAAGGGTATACTGGTTGTATATGGACCAGGCTTCCTTCCTGATTACAGGAGTTGTTACCTGCCTGACCTTTCTGAACGCTTTTCCGTAGAAGACGGCATTTTTGCGGCGTCCCTTGTGCCAGCTTTCAAGATGGGCCAGCTTGACTCTGAGAAATCCTGCCTGGATCGCATCGAGACGGGAATTGAAACCAACTTCTTCATGGATATAGCCCCTTCCTCCATGTTCTCTGAGGCTGACTATTCTGTCTGCGATTGCCTGGTCATTGGTAGTCACCATACCGCCGTCACCGAGAGCTCCAAGGTTTTTGGACGGAAAGAAACTGAAGCAGCCAGCCGTGCCCATGGAACCCGCTTTCTTATCGGACCACTTTGCCCCGACTGCCTGGCAGGCATCCTCAACAACGGGAATCTGCCAGTCCTTGCAGATCGACATGATCCTGTCCATATCAGCGGGCTGTCCGAAGAGGTGAACGGGCATGACAGCACCTATCCGCGTGCCGTTGCTTTTGTGAACAATACCTCTGTTTGTAACGACACAGTTATCTGTGAGCCATCCGGATAAAAGCTCCGGGTCCAGGTTGAATGTATCGGGGAGAATGTCCAGAAATACCGGAGTGCCGCCCGCCCTCACTATTGCTCCTGCAGAGGCGAAGAAAGTGAAGGGAGTGGTCAGGACAAAATCTCCCGGTCTGACGCCAACGGCCATAAGAGCAAGAATAAGAGCATCCGTGCCCGAAGCGCATCCTATTGCTCTTTCCGTCCCGCAGTAGTCAGCGAACTCCGACTCCAGCCGCTCCATTTCGGGGCCCTTTATGAACCTTGATGTTTCAAGGGCCAGGTTGAAAACAGAGCGAAGATCTTCGATGATCGGCACATGCTGCCTTGTGATGTCAAGCATTGGAACTGCCATTTTTCTTTCCTTTCAAAGAGCATAATGTTATGTCAAGTGTCATATGGTGTAAGACACATCATTTGATGCTTGATATGACACTAGTGAGCTCCGGCGCCGGTGAGGACGACTTTCAGGGTACGGGCAAGAATCTCAAGGTCAAGAAATATCGACTGGTTTTCTATATAGAAGAAATCGTATCTTAATTTGTTGGCCACACTTTCCATATCAGTATCGTATTCCAGTTTAACCTGAGCCCATCCTGTCAGGCCCGGTTTGATGGTGAGCCTTTTCTGATAGAACGGGTACATTTTCCGAAGCTCCTCGACGAATACGGGACGCTCTGGCCTCGGGCCTACAATAGACATCTCACCCCTTAACACATTAAGTAACTGCGGGATTTCGTCCATGCGGGATTTTCTGAGGTATCTGCCAAGCCTTGTTACTCTGGAATCATTCTTGCCGGCCCAGACGGGACCGCTTCTCTTTTCTGCGTCGGTAATCATGCTTCTGAACTTGAAAACCTTGAAAGTCTTTCCGCCTTTACCAACCCTCTCCTGGCGGTAGAATACTGGTCCCTTTGAATCCAGTTTTATCAGAACAGCAATAATTGTCCATACGGGAAGGCCAATAAGGAGAGCAAAAATACTTATGAAATAATCGATGAAGACTTTCACGATCTTCTGCCAGAAACTCAACCGTTCAGGCAGGATTTCCATGAAAGGCTGTCCCATTATCTGAGTACTGTGAACATGCCCGGCCACAACATCGAAGAGGTCCGGAACCACTTTCACTTTTATACCCTCCCCCGCAGCCGGAAGTAGAAGAGAAAGAATGTCGTCATGGAAATTCGAAGCAATAGTTACAAGCAGCTCCCGTATTGAAAGATTCCTTATTATGCCGGACAGATCCGCAACGGAGCCGAGAATTCGTTCTTCGGATACGGTTACGGGAGAGTCAGGCTTTCCCGGATCTATGAACCCCACCACATCATACCCCAGCGCGGTGTTTTCGGTGAGGTAACGTTCAAGGCTGGAGGCAGCTTTTCCCGTTCCGACTATTGCCGCCCGCCGGACCAGCAGGCCTTTCTTGGCAAGAGCTCTTTCCAGTATTCTCATACAGCCCCGTGCGAAGAAGACGAAAAGAAGAAGAGAAGCGTAATAGAAAAGAATTATCCATCTGCCGATGGAAGCCGAAGGCGATACCAGAAAAGCACCGAAGAACAGAATTATGAAGCCGGAAGTAACAGGCTTCACCACAAGTTTCAGTTCGTCCGCCCAGCTTAAGTCCCAGTGAAGCCTGTAGGAGCCTGACACTACAAAGATCAGCCACCAGAACGGAAGGGACAATAATGCACCTGAAAAGATCACGCTGTTCGATATGATAGCAGAATCAGCGAAAAGACCTGAGTCGAATTTTATCCACGCGGAAAAGACCATGGACAGGAATATCGCGATCCCATCGAATGCCATGCCCAGAGCAAGGCTTCTTTTCTTCTTCAGTGTTTTCTGCCTTTCGACTTTTTCTCCCAGGTCTCAACCGGATTTCCGGACACTACCCGTAATATACCATCAATAGACGCGATGCTCATAAGCCAGAAGAAGTAGGGGAAAAGAAGCTTCGAAGGCATATACCGTTTGAACAGCCATCCTGCTAAAGCCATTGCATGGAACAGACACAACAGGGTAAACAGGATAAGATAGAACAGCCCGCCTGAAAGGAAGCCCGCAAGAATAGTCGCCGCAGCGAGCAGAATGCCGGAGAGCCACCTGAGAACCTTGTGTACAAGGAGCTGCCCGAAGAGCAGGAACATCCGCTTTTTCAGGGCTTTCCCCATGAGCAGAGCAGCGCTGACGGACATCCAGCTTACTATCCTGACCAGCCTTCGAAACTGCTCCGCATCCCCAGGAGACGGTTCCGAAGCTATAGCATTTTCATTGAACACACATGACCAGCCCTGGATCCTTGTCATCACAGCCAATTCAAAATCATCCGCTCTTCTCTCCGATAAAGGCATGAAAAGATCTCTCCTTAATGCGAACACAGCCCCGGTGGCTCCAAGAACCGCTCCGGAAGCAGAACAGATTTTCTTGATGGCCGTCTCGTACTTCCAGTAGATGCTTTCGCATGTATCAGCATCCAGGCTGTTCCTGCGGGAGCCGTCAACGCAGCCTACCGAAGCGCTCGAGAAAGGAGTGACGAGTTCAGTGATGGTACAGGGGGCAAAAACCGTATCAGCATCCGAAAAAACAATGATCTCCCCGCTCGATAATTCCAGAAGTTCTTTAATCATCCGGGGTTTTCCGATTCGTTTCTCACTCCTGCGCAGAATCACTCCCCGGTCCTTGAAAGCTGCGGCTATTGTATCCGTTGCGTCATCTGAATTGTCCGAACCGACAAGAATTTCAATTGAGCCTTTGTAATTCTGCTCAAGCAGGTTTCGAATTCTTGAAGCTATCACGGCTTCTTCGTTTCTTGCAGCTATAAGTACACTGACAGCAGGCCATTCGTCCGGCATAATCCATGAAGAGGAGTATTTCCTGAAAAACATGGATATGACAATGAGAACAGATGGATAGATGAACCAGGGCGCCAGAAATAATCCCAGAACGATCCAGAAGGGAACAGGATTCACTTCCCGCCACCCGCGTTCCGCGAAGGATCGCTCTTTCTGAACAGGTGCTTTCGGAAGGTTCCGAAAGCCCGGAGGGTTCGTCTTCCCTCGGTAAAGGGATGCCTCAGTGACTGAATCCCCTTGTACATCAGGTACTCGGGGCGGAGGTAAAAACGTTTCCTGGCGGAATTGCACCACTCTACAAGGGTTTCCGAAGGAAGTCCCGGAAGGTCTACAACGCAATCGTGGAGTCCCTCGTCCGTTACCCAGCGATTGTAGTTCTCGGTTCTGAGTTTTCCCTCGCTCCTGTACTGGCTGTAAAGTCTTGTTCCGGGATACGCCATAATGGGGAAGAACTGTGCGGTGTCCGGGGCGAGTTTCAGGGACATCTGAAAAGTTTCCTCTAAGGTTTGCGGAGTTTCTCCAGGATTGCCGGCCATGAAGCACCCGTGAACAAGAAGCCCTGCTTTCCCCGCCCTCTCGGCGAATTCCATGTTCTGCGCGACAGTTGTTCCCTTGCTGACAGCGTTAAGGATTTCCTGCGAACCGGATTCGTAACCGACGATAATAAGCCTGCAGCCTGCTGCCTTCATTTTCCGCATTGCTGCAAGAGAGAGATTGGCCCGTACGTTTGCTGTCCATGGGATGCTATTTCGATTTCCTATAAGAACGTCGGATATCTCCTCTACCCTGCTGCTGTCTATTGAAAAAGTATCGTCTTCTATGACAATCTCCTGAATACCGGGAAAATACTCTTGAAACAGCCCGAACTCCTCAGCCACGTGTTCTGCAGAACGAACCCGGTAACTCTCCCTGTGCATGACCTGCGGCCAGACGCAGAAAGAGCATTTGTATGGACAGCCGCGGCTTGTAATGGTCATCACACTTGGAAACCTAGCCGCCGCGAAGAAATAGTTTTCCGGGTTCAGATGTCTGTTGTAGACATCAGCGAGGAATGGCAGGGAGTCCAGATCATCTATCATTTCCCTTGGTCCTGTCTCAACGAGTTCTCCTCTGATATTCAGGCAGAGTCCCGGCACCACGGCAGGGTCATCTCCTCCATCAAGTTTTTCGGCCGCTTCAACAAGAGTGGCGTCGTATTCTCCTACTGCGATGCCGTTTACTGATGGCGCCAGCTTCAGGCATTGAATGGGAAGAGCGCTTACATGGGTTCCCACCAGCAGAACGAAAGTATCCGGAAGGCTTTTCTTTGTCATGGAAGCGATTCGCAGATCACTGTAGATGGAAGGCGTTGAAGTATCTAAAACAGTGAGTTCAGGATTGAACTCAACAAGCATCCGCAGCATATCGCGCTCGTTGATTCCCTGTGCAGGGCAGTCAAGAAAGAGTACCTCATGACCTGCCTGTTCAAGAGCCCCCGCTCCGTGAGCCAGCCAGAAGGGCCAGTACAGCGTTCCGCTTTTGTTGATGGCCGGGGAGCGGGATGTCCTTGAAAATTTGCCGTTCATGAATGGAGGATTTACAACCGCTGCTTTCATGATGTGATCCTCTCAATACTGTCCGCAACAGCTGCTGCGGTCTTATCCCAGGAGTAGTTTTCAGCCCTCTTCAGAGCCTTTCGCCCCAGTGATTTTCTAAGATCGGGCTGGGAGGTAAGCATGGCCATTCCCCGCATTATATCTTCTACTGATTCAGGATTCACGAGAATACCCGCATCCCCCACCAGCTCCTCAAGGGCAGTTCCAGCGGAAGCTACAACGGGTGAACCCGCCGCCATAGCTTCAAGGGCGGGAAGGCCGAAACCCTCCTTAAGTGACGGTATCACCAGGCCGGCACAGGAGCGGTACAGTTTTTTCAATTCGTCGTCGGTAATATGGGATAATACCGTAATACTGTCCGTTGCGGAACAATCATCCACATCACGCAGAAAATCCTTGAAAGCTCTGTCCCTGCGGACGACCATCTTCATTTCGGGGAAACGGGGGTTAATTGCTTTCAGCCTTGCGTAAGCCACGATGAGCCTGACAACATTCTTGTAAGCTCTGGCGGTTCCTACGTATAGAAGAAAATCCTTCCGTTTGTCCTCCCTCTCATCATCACCTGAGAACAGGTCCTGACCCTCTCCGGTAACAAAAGCCTTATCACATGAGCTCGCGAAAGCACTCCGTAAATCATTGTAAGTAGCCATTGAAGGCACGGATATAGCTGACGCATTCTCTACCGATCTCTTTATCCTGTTTTTGAAAAGCTGCTTCGCGAATAGGTTTTTCAGCATACTCGTTCCGAAGTAACCGGGAAAATCCAGAACCATAAGGTCGTGTACGGTGATAACTGTTGGAATGTCGGGACACGGACCAGCCATCGACAGGTTCAAGTAACAGTTCGCTTCCAATGATTCAATGAGGGGGACCAGTTTCCGGTTCTCTCCATGAAGGAACCTCACAGCGCGGCTTACAACTGCTTCCACAGGCAGATCTTTAATATGCGAAATGCCCGCAGGATTGACGATGACGGAGAGTTCCCAGTCAGGCTCAAGCCTGGAGAGCGCTTTAATCACTCCGCGGGAATACCTGCTGATGCCATCATGAGGTGTCCCGAAGGTTCTGGCGTCCAGAGTAAGTTTCATGAATTGCTCCGAGGTTAATGCTACTTCATTCAGGGGAAAATAACGGTCTTCCTGTCATCATGTACAGGACACTAAATCTACTGTAAGCTGACACATGCTGGTAATAGGATATGCTTTCCTGTCAACTCGCCAATCCTGATTGACAAAGGATGACCGTTCCCGGTATTGTCGTTTTCGGTAGAAACCGTCCTGAGCAGCAAATTCTCTTGGAATTAGGAATAGGAATGCTGAGTCTGAACAAACAACAAAACTCGAAGTCCACGGAAAAAGACCCCGAACGGATTCTGGTGGTAAAACTCTATGCAATTGGCGATTTCATAATGTCTCTTCCCGGTCTTGCGTTTCTCAGAAGACGGAATCCTGATGCCGAAATACATCTTCTTACCGGTAGTATCATAGCTCCTCTGGCCCGATGCTCAGCGCCGGTTAACAAAATCATTACGGTTAACGAGAAACATTTCACTGAACGTCATAGATCATTATCTCTTGTTCCGCTTATCTCCGCACTCAGAAAGCAGAGATATACTAGGGCATACCTTCTTCACAGAGTACTGCCTCTGAGATTGTTCCTGCTTGCCACAGGTGCACGAGACAGAATCGGCCAGGGAAACAGTAAAATGGGACTCACAGATACGGTTCCATTCGAAACGGGCAGGACGGAACATGATGCTGAGCGTTACGCCAGATTGTTCGGCTGGACTGGAAGCGAACTCCTCCCTGAGTCGTTCGCCAGTATCCCGGAATATCCTGCAGGCAGCCCCGTAGCCTCAGCAATCGACTCAAGACCCATAGCAGTCAGCCCAGGAGGAGGCAAATCAAGCATCAGAGATATGAACTGGAAGAGATGGCCTGCGCAGCGGTTCCGCGAACTGATAGATCTTCTCCACGGTGAGAACATAAATACGGTAGTGCTGGGAAGCAGGGAGGACAGGAACGTTATTGGTGATGTTCTGCACAACCTGCCGCACACCTCAACCGATCTTGCAGGCAGGACGTCTCTTGTTGATGTAGCAGCCATCCTCTGCGGTTGCAGGATGCTGATAACAAACGACAGCAGTCTGATGCATATTGCAGGATTGGTCTCCACCCCATCCATTGCTCTTTTCGGACCTACCGATCCCTCGCGTATAGGCATATACCCCCCCTCTCCTTATCACAGGAACCTGATCTCGGGCGGCACGGAGTGCAGCCCATGCCATCCTGACAGGGGGATAAAAGGTTGTGAAACTGCGGAATGCATGCTTTCAATAAGTCTGGAAAGTGTTTGGGAAGAAACCAGGAAATTACTGAGGGAAACCGAGACACAGAGACATTCTGTGTCAGATTAATATATCAGAGAGTATTTCTGCGAGCCTGTTCCCGGCTTTTTTCATTGATCGCTCCCCGGAGACAAACTTCCTGCCCCCGATGGCCAGGTTTCTGCGGAGGTCATCATTCAGAAGAACTTCTTCAAGAGCAGAGGCCATTTCAGCCGGATTACGGTTAACCAGAATACCGTTTTTTCCACTGTCTATGTTGTCGATGAACCCACCCTCGCTTACTGCAATAACCGGTGTACCGCATGCCATCGCTTCAAGCGGAACCAGGCCGTAGGGTTCATTGTGTCCGCAGCAGAGAACAGCTTTTGAAGTGCTGTAAAACAAACTGAGTTCTTTGTTTGAGATATTTCTCTCCAATTTCAGATCCACTGTCAGAGCAGCGGCTGTTTTTTCGAGGTCAGCCCCGTATCCGGGGTATTCCCTGTCTGCGATAACAACAAGCGCAGGTCTTCTGTCCGAAGGGATGCGGGAGACAGCGTCTATTGCCATAGTATGACCCTTGAAAGGCCACAGGGCTCCGATACTGAGAACCATATGCTTCCTGACAGTATTCTCCGCGACGCGGAAGAAGTCCGTATCCACCCCCGGCCTGACTATGAAGGAATCCAGACCGTAAATATCCTTAATCCTGTTTTTCATCCAGTTTGAAAATGTAACAATACAATCCGCGGTCATAACCGACTCTCTGTCCATTTCTCTTTCTCGAGATCTCAATGGAGAGAGAAGAAGCCGGAAAAGCCCTCTTCCGGTTCTTTTTATCAGTTCCGGTTCGTATATATGGCGGGGAAACTCGTAGCAGAAGTAAACTGAAGGAACCTTCAAATACTTCAGAACGGGTGGAGCCGCTACGAACATGGAATTATGCACCAGGACAACATCCGATGTGGTATTGATCTCCTCCGCGATTCTCTGGCAAAGTTTGTCAAAGGAGTTCAGCCTGGCAGGCAGAGATAAAGGGGCCGCGAGTTTTCTCAACCCTGAAATTCTTCTTCCCTCCCGGAAAGGCCATTGCTTTACGGCAACGCTTTCGGGAACATTCAGGAAGGAAGAGCCGGAAGGACAGTGAACTGTTATGGAAAAGGAATTCTGAAGTTCCCGAAGCAACCCCCCCGCGACATTGACGCCTCCACCGGGAGGTAGATTATGAAATACCGCCAGCTTCGGCTGAGCGCGGTTTGAGTCAGTAACAATCACCATTCTTTTCCTTAAGGGCTGCAATACATGAACACCTGTGCGATTTCAGTATTATATTTTGCACTGTAAACTAACACGAATCTGTTTCTTGGAACACCGGAGGAAGCTTCATGCGTGTTGCTGTCATTCTCGTAAATTACGGGCAGTGGGAACTAACAGAGAAAAGCATTGATTCTCTGAATCAGTCCAATGGAGTGGATTTAAGGATTACGCTCATAGACAACTGTTCTTCCGAGCCTGTCCCTTCATGGGTAACCAGCCGCAAAGGGCTCAGATTCAAGCGGATGGAAGAAAACATCGGCTTTGCCGGAGGGAACAATGCCGGTTTCCGGATGTCCCGCGGCGACGAAGCTGAATACACGTTTTTTCTGAATAACGATGCTGAAGTTCTTCCCGAAACGGTTCGCAATCTGGCAGAATATCTCAGCGAGAACTCCGAAACCGGAATAGTGGCTCCGGCTGTCTACTGGAAATCTGACCCGAAACGGCTCTGGAGTGCCGGAGGGAAACTCGTTAAATGGAAAATGCGATTTGAGCAGATGGACATTGCCGAAAAGGAATACAGCCCTGACTCGGGAGTTAAGGTGGATTTCGTATCGGGTTGCGCTATGATGATAAGGACGGATCTTTTCAGAAGAGCAGATGGTTTCAGGGAGGACTTCTTCATGTACTACGAGGATGCCGATCTGTGCAGAAAGGTTATTGAAAAGGGTTATTCGGTAGAGGTCCTTCCATCAGAGACGGTTCTTCACAGTGTGGCTTCTGGAAGCGGCGGGGAACTCTCGAAGATCGCAATCTATTTTTCTGAGCGTAACAGGATAATTCTTTCCCGTGATATGCTATCTCCATTAATGAGACTCCTTTTCATGATCTATAAAACTGCCGTTCTGCTTGTGCTGACCATGAAATTTCTGCTCCGGGAGGGTCCCGAACTGATTCCATGCATCTGGCGGGGATACTTCGACGGTCTGACCGGGAAGACCGGTTACTCGAATGTGATAGATAAACTGATTTGACAGAGATATGTGTAACTCTTTCCAGAACGCGCGTATTAGTTATCTTACCAGCGTTCGTTCTCTAGGGACTGAGGGCGCTGATCTCTTGTTGAGAGGGATGAATGATCTGTAAACAGTGCGGCTGCGGATACCCGGGAAGTACAGTTGGTTTTCAAGCTCTTTGTGAAAATTGCGGGGAATACCTTCATACCTGTTTCAACTGTGTTCTTTTCAATCCAAATGCGGAGAGATGCCGGTCATTTACCACGGAAGCGGTCAGCGATAGAAGAAGCAGAAATTACTGCGAGGAATTTGTTCCGAATACAGACATTACGCCGGAGAAGAATTCCGGGAAAAGAAAAGTAACCGACGATTTTGAAACCCTTTTCAAAACGAACGGGGAGTAAATTATCTATGTCAATTCGCTGCAATCGGGAAGAATGAGATGAAAGACCTTTCCAAAGAGCTGAATGATATTTCAGAATTTAAACTCAGAAAAAAGGGTGTAATAGTACTGTTCCTGCTTACCCTGGTATACTTAGCCTCTTACTTTTATTATTCTCACAAATTACTTCTCCTGTTCTTTGTCGGAACAGCTCTTGCCACTTTTTTTCTGGTTAAACCAAAAGCCTCTTTCTGGCTTTCTGTTTTTCCCCTGATAATCATTGCAGGCGTAAGGACTTTCCAGTTTGGAGAGTTCAATCCAGCAATAGTAACCATTGCTATGGTAGTATTTGCATTTATCTATGCTGTAGATAGAATCTCTTTGAGAAAGCCGCTTTTTGTACCATCTCCATATCTTGCGTTTTTCATTATTGCTATACTTATTCAAGTGAGCAGCGTATTTATTTCTATTCACATTCACGAGCAGTATACATGGAATGCCATCCGGGATGGCAGCAGTCTTTTTCTGTTTTTTCCACTGGCGGTGATGATTCCTTCCATTTGCACGACTGAGAGTAAAATCGATCAGCTGCTTCGTGCTATAATGGTAGCTCTTTTGATAGCGGGGGCTTTCGGGGTATTCCAGTTTCTTACAATCACCGGTTTCTCAAGAATTGATTTGGGTCTGGGATATGTATATCGAGGAAGAATAGCGGGTTTTTTCATGGATAACCCGAACGCGTTCGCAAGTTACCTTGAGCTGAGCGTACCCCTTTCTATCGCTCTTTTCTTCAGAGAAAAGGAGGTAAGATGGAAAATCACAGCAGTTGCCGCTGGTATCCTTGGTATGCTCAGCGTGCTTTACACCTTCTCCAGAGGAGGTCTTATCTGCACGTTCATCGGATGCGGAATAACCCTGCTATACTACTTCAGGTCAAAGATATGGCTCCCGCTGCTTCTCGGTGTTCTGGCGATATCCATTCTGATAAGCTATAAGGATACCTTTGATAGACAGATGTCTTTTATCATGGATCCCGAGGCACATTTAATTCAGCCGACTATCCTTCACCGATATATTTCGTACCGCGGTTACTTCAATCAGATCTCAGAATCCCCGATAACAGGTGTAGGCTGGGGAGCAAGAGAATACTTCTGGGGACGTACGCTGTTGTACAGTTTCTGGGAGGTCAGGCACTGCGAGAGTACGCAAACTATATACGAGTTCGGAGGACTGAACAGTGTTTTCCTGAATCTGCTGGTGAAGGGGGGAGTCATAGCTCTGGTTTCCATTCTACTGATACTCGGAGCGATTCTCGCCGCATTTTTCAAAGCGATCCGTAATAGAGGGGGAATACTTTCTGTAGCCCTTGCGGCTGGAATATTCAGCTTTATAACTCATCAGCTTATTGACAATACTCTTCGTAGTCCGGCCATAAATGCGCAGTTCTGGCTCACCGCAGGTCTGATTCTGGCCCTCGGAGAAATCAATAGGGAAAAATCCGACACGAAAAAAATAGAAGAAAGCGGAAAAAGTACCTGAAAGGGATTTATCAGCTGTTTACGGGGAAATTCTCGCTGAGTATTTCTCCGAAACGCTTTCGTGGAATTTCCACCGAGTAATTTTCAAGAATCCAGTCTCTGGCTTTTCTTCGGATCTCCAGTGTTTCAGACCAGTGGCTGCTTAGATAGTCAAGATGGTCAGCAAGCTCACGCGCGGAGACAAATACTCCTACAAGTTCAGGGGCTTCTACTGCTATATGAGTCCAGGGTTTGGCCAGAGTGAAAAGACCTGACGCCATGTACGCGTTTACCTTCATCTGATAGAGGATTGGTGAAACTGGCTTGACCGTTGCTACACCGACCTGGTAGTTCTTGAGAAGTTCTGGAACTTTCAGCCTCGGCACCGGGGACAGGCAGCGAACCCTTCCCCCTGTTTTTCTGCAGACAGCAGCAATTTTTTTTCTACTTTCTCCTGTACCTACAATGTCACCTTTCATTGTTTTTGAGAGCATAACTCCCTCAATAAACAGCTCCGGCTCATGAATCCTGTCTATGCTGGTGAGCAGAAGGGCTCTTTCTGCTGACCGGCTTTCAGTAAACACAAACCGGGACAGATCCTGATTGTGCGCTAGAACCTCAATATCAGGGATATGTGTACCTGGACACGCAGTTGCGAAAACTGCATTTCTCATCAGTTCATCAAAGGGTGGTTTCTGATCTTCGACGCTCAATTTTGAATGAAAGCGCATGGAATAGGGAAGCCCGGAATGCATCGCGGCATAGCCCGCTTCAGGATCGAGACAGAGAACGAAATCGGCTTGAAACGCGTGAAAGTGTTTTTTCAATGCATTTCGGAAAAGCCTTTGAATGAAAGCGTGCCTGTATTTCTCCCCCAGATTCCAGGTTCCCGCAAGGGTTCCCGTAACACCGACTCCGAAACATTTTATTCCCTCGATGTTTTTTGTGCCTGCTTTGTGGTTGCGGACTACATACATCGCCTGGTGCTCGTTGCCGAACAGATCCAGAGGAGTGGTCCAGCCACCGGAGAAAGCCGGTATAGTATATGTGGTTGCTACAAGAATACGCACTGCTCAGCCTCCGAAAAGTGAAGCTACCCTATTGCATCTTATGAAGATATGAATACATAATCAAGCATAGATAAATCCTTCGTATAATGCAATGATTCATTCCAGTTTTGTCCGGAGTTCTCATTGCTTCGTGTGGAGCGAAGAGGTAGATTACATGTGCTTAGAATAGTTGTAATTTCATATTGCAGGAGGATTTACTTGAAAAAAATCGCTGTGATAATTCCCTGTCTGGATGAACAAATCACCGTTGGCAAAGTTATCAGTGATTTTCGAAGAATACTTCCCGATGCGGACATCTACGTAATCGACAATAATTCAACCGATTCAACTGCCTCAATCGCGCTCGAAAATGGCGCAGTCGTTATAAACGAAAAGCAACAGGGTAAAGGAATAGCCGTTCGGAAAGCCTTCCGGAGGATAGAAGCGGATATTTACATCCTTGTAGACGGAGACGACACATATCCCGCCGAGGATGTAACATCCCTCATTGCTCCTATTCTTGATGATACAGCGGATATAGTTGTTGGTTCGAGGCTTAATAGCATGACGAATAGCACTTTCCGCCTACGGAACAGACTGGGGAACATGTTCTTCCGAAAGACCATCAATGTTCTTTTTAAAACAGACCTTACCGATATCCTCTCCGGATACAGAGCCATGTCCCGTGATTTCGTTAAAAGGATGCAGATACTCGCCAGGGGATTCGAGATAGAAACTGAGCTTACCATTATGGCTCTGAACAGGGGGTTCAGGATTGTAGAAATCCCTGTTGACCTTCGTTCGAGACCGGTGAACAGTCATTCTAAAATACGCATAGTCAGTGATGGCTTGAAAATTCTCCGGGAAATTGTCTCCCTTTTCTTCTATTACAAACCTCTCTCGTTCTTCGGCAGCCTTGGTCTCGTTACGCTTATAGCCTCATTTCTCCCCTTTGTTTTCCATGGAATTGACAGCGCTATCGGTACTTTAACTCCGGTACTTTCAATAGGGCTTGCGCTTGCTGGATTGCTTTCAATTTCAGTTGGAGGAATACTTCATGTAACGACCAGGCGTTTCCAGGAACTCGATCAAAGGTTGGATTTGCTGAATGATGAAGTTTCCAGACCCGGCTAACACAGTCCGTGCAAGAATTTTCGCCTCCACTCTCTTACTGTTGATACCCTTTTCAATATACATCGCAGGCTTCAAGTACATAGGATCCGGGGACACTGTCGCATCCGAGCTTCTTGCTGTCAGTCTTGTGAGAGAAGGCAATTTCGACTTCAATGAATTTTTCATTGAAGGTGAGGAAATGCCCTATGCTTTCACTTTCTCCGGGAGCAGAATCGTCAATCTTTATACAGTTATCCCGGGCATGATGAATGTTCCCCTCTTTTTTGCGGCAAATGTCATTGGAGTGGACCTGGAAAGTAATCTCCTGAAACTGAACAAGATATCCATATCACTGCTGGCAGCCATCTCTGTTGTGCTGATGTTCTATATTCTCCTCGGGCTGCATTTCAGTATTCGCAGATCATTCTTCTTCTGTATTGTCTATGCTTTCGGGACACTTGTCTGGAGCCAGGCGGCAAGGGGTACATGGCAGCACGGGCCTTCAATACTATTTCTGTGCAGTGCCCTGCTTCTGATGCAGAGCGATAAAAAAAGAGTTTTTGCCTGGGCTGGTTTTTTCCTAGCCCTCATATGTGTAAACAGGCCTGTTAACGCTATCATAGTTTTGCCTGTTTACGTTTACGTTCTTGTCCACAAGAGGGACAGGTTTCTTCCTCTTGTTCTTACAAGCCTGATCCCGGTCGCGTTTCTCGCCTGGTATTCTATAGAATACTGGGGCTCCATCCTTTCACTCGGACAGGGTCAGAGCGGTAAGTTTTTCGGGGATCCTCTGCTTGCGATTCCTGGCATGCTTATTTCTCCCGCACGCGGGTTGCTGATATTCAGTCCAGTATTTGCTTTCTCCCTTCTTTATATGATTCGAGATGTTTTCCGGAAGGGCGCTGATGTTCTTGACAGATATCTGACTGTTGGTTTCATACTCACCCTCATATGCTATTCTTTCTGGGAACGATGGTCTGGAGGTCACTGCTTTGGTTACCGCTACCTTTCCGAATTCATACCTGTCCTTATTATCTTTCTCGCAAAGAGCTGGGACAGGTACATTGCTCCCAGGCGTATTGTAAAGGTGATGTTCGGTATTCTGTTCGCTGCGTCTGTTTACATTCATTTTCTTGGAGCGTTTATTTACCCGTCGGGTTTTGATTACATCCCCAACAATATTGATTTCCACCCTGAAAGACTCTGGCATGTGTATGACACGGAAATAATCAGATGTCACAATCTTTTGATAGACCGTATTAAGTTGCGTCTATAAAGCAGTTCTAATGGAGTTCCGGAGGTTTGCGCGTGAGGCTCCCGGTCACCTTAGATACTGCCATGTTAAAGGTTGAACTTTTCAGTACCCGGAGAACAATGATCATCAGAGAAACTCCACCGGAAGTATAAACCAGCAGTTGAGTGAATCTTACCGCCAAAGAAGCTTCCGTAGTGAAAGGCCAGAAATAGTTCAGAACCAGACAGCCCGCAATAAGTGATACATTCGCGGAAAAAATCTTAATCTGTTCTCCTGCTATCAGTCGCAGATGAAGGCCTCCCATTTTTCTGGAGAGAGACCAGGTTAGATAAAAGGTTTTAGCCGTCGACATTACCGTTGTTGCCAGTGCAAGTCCACCAATTCCCAAAGGACCCACAAGAATCAGATTCAGAAGTACATTTATGATGACGCCGAAAATACCAATGATTACCGGTGTTGCGGAATCCTTCTGGGCATAGAATGCTCTGGAAACGAGCGAACCGATACCGAACTGAGCAAGCCATGGAGCATAGAATGCCAGAGCATAACCAATATACCGGGAATCCTCCCCGGTGAAATTACCTTTCTGGAAAAAAACGGAAACTACCGGGACAGCAAGAACCGTTAGCAGCGCGGCAGTAGGAAACATCACCAGAGAAGTGGTATTCATGCTTCTTCTAAGAGTATTAAAAAAGGAATCCACCCTGCCTTTGGCTGCTTCAGCAGAAAAGCTCAGGTCCGCAAAAGTAAGAAATGGCTGAAACACCACAGCGAGAACGATGTTCTTTATCCTGTTGGCATAATCTATGGCAGTCACTGAGCTCTCAGGAAGGAAAGATGCCAGCATTTTATCCGCTATCGGCGCAAAAAACCCCACCATGGTTCCTCCCACAACAGGAAAGGCCATTCTGGCCAATTGACCCATAAACGGGTCCCTGGAAATTGAAGGATGAACTCTGAATCCACTTCGATAGCTTTGCGCCAGAAGGAAAAGAAACTCCACAATACCGCCGATGAGGACTGATAAGGGAAGTATTTTTATTCCAATGCTTCCTTTGAATACCAGCAGAATGCCAAGCGACACGGTCAAACCGAAAACACCGGAAAGAGCTAGAATTACAAATCGCTTCTCATATTTAATAAAATTTGCCAGTATACCATTTATTGCGCTGAGAATTACCATGGGTAGAAGTATCTTCAGAAGGGTCGAAGCAAGAGTAAGCAGTTCCGGTGATCCGTTGGGGCTTATTGTTCTTACCAGAATTCCGCTTGAAAACCATAGAATGCAAACAAGCACAGAACTTGTAAGAATAAGCCAGGATATAGTTTTGTTTACAAATGCAACAGCTCCTTCGTGCCCTCTGTTCTCCATGACTCTGGAATAGATGGGAATAAAGGCGGAACCAAAAGAATGAGCAACAACCTCCTTGACCAGAAACGGAAAAATCATGGCTATAGAAAGGGCATCTGTACGCCAGTTTGCTCCAAAGATTGCTGTTATCTGAGCAAAACGGAAATATGCAAGCAGAGCAGCAAGCATGCTGCTTGCCGAAAGAACCGAAAGTCCCAGGAGTTTGCTGTTTCCTTCCGGTCTTGTTTTTTCAGCCATTCTCCAGCTCCGTCAGATCTGGAGAAACTCCGCCCAGGTGTCCTGTGAACTCTCGCAGAACTCTTATCCCTCCACAGGAAGGGAGCATATGAAATACAGCCGCTATTTTCAGTTTACGAGACCTCCCGAATCATGTACTTTGAGACAAGTAAATGCTGTATAATACCCCTGTGGCACTCACTTAATCCCCTGGGGAAAATTATGGACTATACAATAATTATTGCTAATTATAATGGGAAGCACCTTCTTGATACATGCCTCTCTTCTCTGGTAACGCAGGTGAAAGATCGTTCAAGAATAGTCGTTGTGGATAATGGATCAGTTGACGGATCAAATGATCACATGAGAAGGAACTGGCCTGGCGTAACTACACTTCTCATGGACAGCAACACAGGATTTACCGGGGCGAACAATGCCGGCGCTGCTCTTTCAGACTCTGAGATAATTGTTCTTTTAAACAACGACACAAGAGCTGCATCGAACTGGCTGGAAAAACTCTTGATTCCTCTTCAGGATCCTTCCGTAGGGGCAGTTACAAGTTCCATGCGCAGAATGGGCGACCTCTCTGTAATGGATTCCGCCGGCGGGTTCCTCGATTCTCTCGGCTACGCATTTGACAGAGGCCGTGGAGAACCGGCATCTAAATGGCAGGTGGCTGATGAAATTCTCTTTCCATGCGGCGGGGCAATGGCGGTAAGAAGAAGTGCTCTGGAAGACGGTCATACGATATTCTGGAAAACTCTGTTTCTGTATAATGAAGATACCGACCTGGGTCTCAGGCTATGGAAAAACGGCTACAGGGTTGTCTACCAGCCGGAAGCTGTAGTGGAGCACGCTTTTTCAGCCACAGCGGGAAAAAGTAGTACTTTGAAAACGCATTATTGCACCAGAAACAGAGTTCTCATTCTGAAAAGGCATATGGGACCTGAATTTTCAAGAATCTCCTCAACACTTGCACTCTGGGAAGCAATGATTCTGGGTTTTATGTTGGCAAACGGGCAGTTCCGCAGATTCAGTATTTCTTTGTCAGCAGCCAGAGAAGGCTTCTCTACAAGGGTTAAGCCATACGGTAAGTCAATGAAGGCAATGGAGCTTTATGCTAGATTTATGCAACCCACAAAGGGAAGTTATATCCGAAGAAAAATTGGTGCTTCTCTGCACAAGCGTATCAATTCTTCCGGTTTTTGAATTTTTCAATGAGGCTTCTTAACAAGAATCCGGCAGAGCTCCTCTTGCCTGCAACCGAAGATATTTCCTTAAGAACCATTTTCCTGTAATCCCTGGATGAAACCCTCGGAACCGTTGCCTTGCATAACTGGGTCCGAGGAAGAATGACGGGACTGGAGCACCATTCAATCAGTGGTTTAAAAACAGAATCCATGCTTCCAGCACCGTTCCTCCATGATTCCTGTGATCTCTTTATTTGTTCCACGGTATCCGGTTCAGAAGCAAGCTTAAGAAATGCCTTGCCCAGAGCTTCCGGGTCCTCACCGGGAACCGATATGCCCATGCCGAAATCGGAAATGACCTGAGAGATCTCCGCCCCATTTGTGCAGACAACCGGAATACCGCGAGATACCCAGTCAAGAACTCTGGTTCGTGCTCCAAGAAGGGTTTCCCCGCAGGGAATATCTGTGTAAACAGCAGCTGAAGCTGTTTTCTGTATCTGATCAAGTTCCTTTTCGCTCACCCATCCGGCAATCCGGAATTGGCTCTTAAACCGGGAACCGGATATTCTCTGCAGAAATGACCTGTACTGTTCTTCTGCAAAAGGAACAGAACCTCCAGTGGCAATAAAGGAAATTTCTCTGTTTCTGCTCATAGCATATTCAAGTCCGTCGAAAAGGGTGTTTCCGTCAAACCATGAATTGAAAGAGCCTGTAGAAATAATGGAAAATCCCCCGGCAGGACCAGAGGACAAAGGAGCATCAACAGCACAATGGGAGACAGCCCTCACCGGTACCCTGGATTTCGATGCTCCATCCAATCTGCCTAGAAGGTACAGTTCTCCCATGATTGCATGGGTCTGCCTTTGGGAGGGAGCAGAAAAGATGTCCCCCCTGGAGAGCAGCGAATTTTCCAGAGCGAGCATTCTGAGCATTTCAAGTCTGGGCTCGTTTTTCTTCTCTCGGGAAAGATGTATTTCAGCCGGATGCATACCGTTGATATCTATCCACAGCGGAAGATCGGTTCCCGAACGCACTGCAATCTCAGCAGGATGCGGACTGATAGCAACAACACAGGAGTAATCCCTTTTACCAAGAAATTCATTTACATCCCCGGGTGAGGAGAGTCTTCCTGCGATAGAGCACACATCCAGAGAAAATCCAGCATTGCTCAGCGCTGTTTCAAATCTAGCCGTACGAGCGATACAGGCTCCGGTGCCCTGGCTGGCATTTGTGACAGATCCGTCATCTCCCACCAGCAGAATACTACTCATGCAGTTTTCCGCTGCTGTATTTTCTTATAACGCTTTCCATTTCTTCGTACATTCTCTTTTTGATCCCGCTGGTTGTGGTACTTTTCTCTGCGAAATCAACAAAAATATCATTTAAAGCTAATGGAGCCTTGAATTGCTTAACCGGCATACTCAGCCCCTGCGAAGTGCCCTTGAGTACTGCTTTTGCCTGAGCGAAACGACCCCTGGCAATGCTTTTCACTATCCAGAAGTTCTGCCACTTTTTTACAATAGGAGTAATTTCGCTCAAAGTCCTTTGATCAAAGTGCTTTCGCATGATCAGCAACCTGTTTCGGACACAAAGCCGCTCCTTGAAATAACTGACTTTGCTCATTGTAGCGGAATGCATGTGTCTTACCACTGCTTCAGGTTCATAAACGATTTTCCAACCTGTTCTGATAAGTTCATAGCCCAGATCCAGATCTTCCTGGTAGATAAAAAGTTCATTCCAGAAAAGCCTGTCCGGGGAAGGAAGAGCGCTTCGTCTTACGATAACCGCGCCACCGCACGGGAAAGGTATAGAAGTTGGTTTACTGTGCAGGGAAGCTGATTCACCCTTGCCCCTGTCGCTGGCAAAGCCCATCCAATCTATCTGGCCACCTGCGGAATCCATAATGTTCACATCTGAAATGTTTCTCATTGAACTGGTTACCGCAGCCACTGACGGATCATCCATCCGACGGAGAAGATTATCAAGCCAGTGGGGCTCTACAATGCAGTCGTTGTTAAGCAGTACCAGCATATCGCCTGAGGATGCCTTTATTCCTGTGTTGTTTGCTCCGGTGAACCCTGTGTTTGTATCGAGGGCAACGAGGGTTATGGAAGGAAACTCTCTTCTTATCATATCAGGAGAGCCGTCGCTGGATCCATTATCAACAACCACTATCTGATCTGGTTTTCTGTCATGCTCGAGGAGCGAAAACAAACAGTTGCGCAGAATAGAAAAACCGTTGTAATTGGGAACGATAACAGACACTTTATTCTGAATTGACATCACAAAAACAGCCCCTCCGGTTTGTTATCCGGTTGATTCCATCTACATTATTTGAACAGCCCTTGCATCAATCAGCAGATGAAAACTCATCTGGTCAGCCCTCTTTTCTTCAGTTCTTTCGTGGCCTTGTCAACCATATCTGTAGCTGTCTGACTGCCAACCCAGCTGCAAAGCTCGCTTACTCCGTCCTCAAATACGGTTGAAGCCTTAAAATCAAGTATTTTTTCCGCTCTGGAAATATCGGCATAACAGTGTCGAATATCTCCTGCTCTATACTGGTTGTTAACTATGAAATCATCCACAGGTCTTCCCAGCTCTCGGGCAATTGCCCTGCCAACATCCATGATTGACAGTTTGCGCCCGGTACCAAGGTTGAAAACCTCTCCGCCGGAACTATTGCTTTCTATGGCAAGCAGGCATCCCTGGGCAATGTCACGCACATGAATAAAGTCTCTGCTCTGGCCACCGTCCTCGAATAACACAGGAGGCTTGCCATTAAGCAGCCTGGACGCAAAGATGGCACCCACGCCTGTGTACGGATTGGATAGTGCCTGTCTTTCCCCGTAAACATTGAAAAATCTCATTGCTGTTGTTGAGATGTTGTAAGCATCACCCACCGAGAGGAACAGTTCTTCATGATCCCTCTTGTTCACGGCATAAACACTGGTTGGAAACAGAGGTTTTGTCTCTGGAGTCGGGGCGGGAGTACATGATGCTCCACAAGCCGGGCACAGCATGTCCCATTTGCGTTCCGCCAGCTGTTCTGCAGGTCTGAGTTTCGGTGTAACTTCCCCGCAAGTCGGACAGATGTACAGACCTTCTCCATAAATGGACATGGAACTGGCCACAAGCATTTTTTCAATATGATCTTTCTGCTTCACTGCCTCTTCAAGAACAACCGCAGCCCCCATGGTGTTTATTGAGGTATATCTTGTGATTTCGTACATTGACTGCCCCACACCCACAGCAGCAGCAAAATGCACAAGAATGTCTGCAGAATTTAAGGCACGAGCAAAAGAATCAGCATCCCTCACATCTCCAACGATAAGTTCTATCTCGTTGTTCAGATAGTCAGGTCTTGAAGTATTCTCTCCATGAACCTGCGGGTCCAGGTTGTCATAAGCTTTTACTTCATAACCTGAAGAGAGAAAGAGATCTCCCACATGTGACCCGATAAAGCCAGCCCCGCCTGTTATCAGGACTTTCTTATTCAATATTTCACTCCTCTGTCTGTTACGGGGGGTATCCATCCCCCGACTCTATACGCTACTGAACCCTGTAGAATAACGAAATAAGCCTTTTTTGTACACTATGCGGATTGCATCACTTGCCGAAGGTCTCCAAAGCTTTTCTTTTTTTTACAGCACAATTCTCCCAGGTCAGTTCTCTGGAAAGCTCTTTTCTTTTCTGAGCATTCTTTCTCTGGATCTTCAATCCAGACCGGATTAATCATGTGGCTATTGATTCGGGGAGTGTTTCTGAGCATAGTATTAATGATCATGTGCTTTCCTTCCTGTTTTGCGATGTTAAAGCACACTGTAAACGCAGAGGTTAGAGCATGCTCGTCAACTCTTTATTGCACAGATTTTGTGAAGAGCCAGATTTATGAGGAAGCGATAATCTGTATGAGAATAGGCATGAAAATATCTCCGTTGACTGTTCTGAGGGCTGGAATCCCGAATTACATAATTCAACTTCTCCGAGCCCTTGCGGATGCAGACCAGCATAACGAATACATTCTCTATACCAACAGGCCGATACCTTTCGAATTAAACCTGCCCGACAGATTCAGAACGGTCACAGTATCATTCCCCTCTTCTAAACTGCAGGCATGGTATCAGATCGGCTTACCCATGCAGATGAAAAAGGACGGGATTCAGCTTTTTCATGACCCGGTATACCCTTTGCCATTTATCCTGCCTGTACCAGGGGTAATAACCGTACACGATCTCTCGAATTATACGAATCCCGGAGTTCACAAGTTCAGGTCAGCTTTGTCCGGCAGGCTGTTCCCGGCACATCTTCGGAAAGCCCGTCAGATCATTACTGATTCTTTTTTCACCGCTTCAGAGCTTGAGAGGCTTTTCCCACGGGAAGCTCATAAGATTACTGTTGCTCATCTGGGTGTCTCGGAGATATTCCAGCCGATAACCGATCCGGCTATTCTTGAGTCTATCAAAAACAGGTATGGTCTCCCGTCGCGTTTTCTGCTCTTTCTTGGCACTCTGGAGCCCAGAAAGAACATCATGAGG
Organism: Candidatus Fermentibacterota bacterium; assembly: GCA_030592645.1. Classification (GTDB taxonomy): domain Bacteria; phylum Fermentibacterota; class Fermentibacteria; order Fermentibacterales; family JCC-6; genus Aegiribacteria. Next base: position 33,634 of record JAUVIR010000026.1, read on the forward strand.
CTCCTTGAGGCCTTTGCTCTCTCCTCCTCCGGCATTCCCCATTCTCTGGTGATTACCGGCGGACTGGGATGGAAATATGACAAACTGCTGGAGCTGATAGCCAGCCATCCGGATAAAGAGAGAATACACCTTACAGGATACGTAGAGGAGGCTCACCTGCCTGCACTGCTTTCTGCAGCGGAATTCCTTGCTTATCCCTCTATCCTTGAAGGCTTCGGTCTCCCGATACTTGAAGCAATGGCGTGTGGCACGCCCGTGATTACTTCGGATGCTTCATCAATGCCGGAAATAGCCGGGGATGCCGCTTTCCTTGTTGATCCCTGCTCGATCAGCTCCATTTCAGATGCAATTAGCCTTCTGGGCGCCAATAGTGATCTCAGAGAAGAGCTATCCGGGAAAGGACTCAAGAGAGCGGGCCTTTTCTCATGGAGAAAAACCGCATTGAAAACGCTTACTGTTTACGAGAAAGCTGTCAATTGAGAAATACACCTCTTTCATCAAGTTTCAGTACTTCTCTTCATGTGCCGGAATACGGGGAAACCGCAGACAAACCGGGGGAGATAGTGCATTCACTATGAAAATTGCATTCAATCTTGATTATGACCACTTGAAACGTACCGGAGTAGGTAGATACGGCATAGAACTTATAACTGCCTGGCTTGAAATCGGCATGGACTGTGAACTCTGGATGCTGCGGAATACAAAGGGTTCCACTCCTCCAATTGAAGGAATAGAAGACAGGATCAGGTACTTCCCTTTTCCCCGGAGAATAACTGATCATTTCTGGCCTTCGATCAAAGCTGTTGCTTCGGGAATAAAGTGGGTTCACAGCACAAACGGGATTCTGCTTCCACCGGGCCCCTTTTTCCGGCAGGTGGCAATGATTCACGATATGGGTCCCTACCTCTTCGGACACATGAAAGCTTCAGAAGATACTGAGCCGTGGAAAATCAGATTAAGAAACATTGCGAAAAGGGCTGACTGTATCACTGTAAACTCAAAATCAACAATGCAGGATCTTCTTAATGTCTTTCCCTCGGTGAAGGGAAAAGTGTTTCTGACTCCGCTTGGCATCGATCACTTTGCAGCACCCTGTTCTCCGCCTGATAAGCGAAACCATATTCTCGCAGTAGGAACTGTTGAACCCAGAAAAAATATTGATGGCCTGCTGAGAGCTTATTCCTCTCTTCGAAAGAGAAGAGATCTCCCGCCGCTTGTGATCGCTGGAATGGACGGATATCGGGCCGGAGAGTATAAGAAACTGGCCTGTGAACTGGGCATGGAAACCATGGTGAGATTCACGGGATACATCACAGACAAGGAGCTGACAGATCTTTACGCAAAAGCGCATTGCCTGGTTCACCCGGCTCACCACGAAGGGTTCGGTTTCACCGTGCCGGAGGCCTTTACGTGGGGGTTACCCGTGGTTGCATCAAACACCGGAGGACTGGGAGAGTTCTTCGCAGAAACCGCCTGGATGGTTGAACCTGCCGACTTCGAATCCATAGCCAACGGAATAGAACTTGCCCTGACATCAGGGGTTACAGCAGAGCAGGAACAAAAAAGAAAAGAGCTTTCTTCAAAGCTCACATGGAAAAATTGTGCTGCGACGACTTTAAGTGCACTGAAAACGATCAGTGGCTGACACTAAACAACAGGTATTTTCTTTTACGGGCAGTATTCACTTTCCGGCAAGGCTGAGTATTTCAAGGGAGACAACTCTCCATTCTCTACTGTTATCTCCGGGAAGCACCACCATGTCTCCGATGGTTTTCCCGAGAAGAGCATTCCCAAGAGGTGCCATGTAATTGATCCTGCCATTCTCCGGGTCTGCGTCCAGCGGGCCTACAACACCAATAGTCTGCACTGTCTCCGCTCCGCCGCTTTCCTGGAGTTGTACCAGTATGCCCGGACTGACGGTATCAGCAGTGATCTCATCGGTCGGATATTCCCGGTACATCTGAAGATCTGCAATCCACCTGTTCAGCTTATCCAGCAGCAGATCCCTCTTCTCAATCGCTGCGGCATATTCCGCGTTTTCGGATAAATCTCCATGAGAAGCAGCCTCTCCGATGGCTTCAGCTGCAGCCGGAACTTCTATCTGTTTGAGGCGGAGGCAGTCGGCTTCCCGCTGTTTGATAGCATTTGTACTTGAGAAAAGCGTATCGGATTCCCAGAAACGTTTCCTTAGCGCTTTTCCTATGGAAGAGCTTTTTCTTCGTGATATTTCTCTTCCAAGAAAGAGGCACAGGCCCTCATTCTGGGCTGTGGCGCTGGTAATGAAACTGTCCAGATAATTACTGAGTTTCCGGGCATCGATCGAAGAGAGGTAACTGTCCAGTTCTGATTTCAGAGGGCCGGTAAGAAAACGGATCACCTTTCTCTGGGTGTCAGCGGAGGAGAATATCAGGTAATCAAGGAAAAGAGCTGTTTGATTCTCTCCCAGGCTTTCATCCCGTTTGTCCCCCCGCGCGGCAAGAAATGTGAGTGTCCAGAGAAACCTGTCTGTTTCAGCAGGTTTTGAAAGATAGTCTCCTATACATTCGGTCAGAAGCTCGGGGTCGGATTCCTCGAGGAAGGCGGCAGCATGTTCCCAGAGCGGGCGTCTGAGCCCTGACAGCAGGATTACTTTTTCACTTCGTTCGGTTCCCGCTGAGAAAAAGAGATCGAGGTAATATTTTCTGCATGCGGGAGATTGAATTTCCCCGAGAGCTCTCTCGGCTCTGGCTGAAGTATTTTCGAGGAAATCACACTTCATTCCGGAGAATGCTTCCGCCGAGCCTCTCTCGCTGAGAATCCAGCATAGCTCGAACAGAGAACCTGTTTCCGGGGTTGCGATGCTGCGTACTTCTTCCAGCAATCCTGTCAGCCTGCCTGAAAATGTACCCCCGCAGGATTTTAATAGAGCCTTGATCTGCTTGACCTTTTCCCGGATGGACTCTCTCTTCCGGCTGATTATCTTCCCTGCCCGCTCGAGAAATTCCACGTTCTCGTCAAGAAGAACTATACGGTCGCCCAGATCGAGAAAACCATCAGTTGAAGCCGATGTTTTTTTCAGTATTTTCCATGCGTCCCCGACTGTGAATGCAGAATTGGAGAAGAAAGTATGCAGATCCCCGATGCAGATCTCTCCGGGATTCTCCAGAGGTTCCTCCGCCAGTCTGCAAAGAAATTCGGAAGGGGATTCGTTGAAAAGAGAGGAGAATTCTTCCATATTCCGCCAGGAGAGGACAGCAAGGGAACTGGAGGCTATCGGTCTTGTGAATTCGAGGACAACGTTCAGTTTCATGTCATGGTTCGAAGCTTTCTGAAAATCTATGGTGGCGTGTGTCCGGCTCATCCTTGTGATCTGTCCGATGCCGAAGGTGCTGTGGTAAAGATAACCATCTTTGTTGTACTTCATGAGCGAATTGAAGGCTTGCCATGATGACTGTACATCGCCGTTTTCCTTTTTGAGCCCGCTGAGTTTCAGAAAAAGTTCAAGAGGCTGAAACATCAGATAGTCATCCCTGAGCAGTTCAATAAGCGCTTTTCTTAAAGGTTCTGACTTTCGGAAAAGTACAGCCGCCTTAAGGAGGAAAGCGGAGAAAGCATCTTCTGCTTCGCTTTCCTTCTCTGTAATAATCAAATCGAGAAGCTCTGTGGCGAGGTCATGCTTACCATTGTTCTGAAGAACGGAGAAGGCATCGATCATTTCATCGTATGATACATCTCCGTCAAGGGTTTCAAGCAGCAGATCTGTCAAGGTATCGTAATCACCGGCACTTGCGGCATTGAGAATTTTAGACAATCTTCCTCCTGTCTATGAGAAGCGGTAATATACTGAGTAGATGGCGGTATAAGTAATGGCAGGAGGGAAAAAATTGGGCGATAAAGACGAATCCGAAAAAAAACTCAACCGAAGGCAGTTTCTTGGAAAAGCAGGCAAACTGGGCGGAGCCGTTTTCCTTTCCTCCCTTGCCGGGAAAGCCCTTGCCGGTGAGTGGGAACAGGCAAGGGAAGAGTTCTGGACCGACGGTACATTCAGACAACACACCGTTGACGCTTCGAGGGAAGCAGAGGGAATCATCAGAGCGTTGATTGATGGAATTTGGGAGGAATTCTCAACGATAGACCTTCCGCAGCCCTTTATGGACTGGAACCTGACCGGGCGCCTTGAAGTGCTGGAGAACATATCAATGATGTTCAGTGGAGAGGGAGGTTCTCCGCCTTCCCTTGCAGGACCTCACAACGCAGCAATGGCGACATGGGGCGGAAGCAGGGCGGACAGCAGGCTTGAGATAAACAACGCTTTCAAGGGAATGGGCCTTTGCCCCGAGCGGTCGGTAATTAAGGAACTTATTGCCCGGATGGAGGAGTTAATGGAAGGGGGTATGGGACCGAGGATGCAGTATCTCATAGACCTCTATTCCGATGCCTCGAATTTTGATCTGACTAAAATGATCTCGCTGGAGCTTTACAGTACCCCGGAATTCGAAACCCATACTTTCATTAATCTTATGGAACGCCCAACGACATCACTGGTGTTTCTGGATAGCAAATCGTACGAGGTAAGAGGTATTGGTCAGCTTGTAGCCCCCGGTGACACAGAAGCCGGAGATTACGCAAATGATATTGTGACATATACAAATATGGCTCACACCCTCTTCCACGGAGAGTTTCCGAAGCTGTACGCGGGAATTCTGGTCCATATAACAGCTGTGTTCGATAATACGCCGGGTACCGGCCGCGGAGTGAGGATTGCGCCGCCGCTGGTCTGAAGACTGTGAACACTGTGGATATTGTAAGAATGCCCGATGGAACCCTCCCTGCAATGTACTTTGTGGATCTTGACGGAACCCTTCTGTCAACATCTTCTGAGAAGTGCTTTCTGAAACACCTTCTGAAAAAGGGGATACTGTCACCACCGGCTTTCTTCAGGTTTCTCTCCTTTTATCTGCGCAGCCCCGGACGGACAATCCGGGAGGGAAAAGGGTGGAACAGAAACTACCTGACCGGCATACCGCCCGAGGTGATAAAGCGGGAAGCGGCGATATGTGCGGGGGAGCTAATTAAGAATTCCCTTCGAAGCTGGACAGTCCAATCGATTCGCGAACTTAATAATAGAGGATGTGAAACGGTTCTTCTGTCCGCCTCTCTTGATCAGATCGTGGCCGGCATAGCTGAGGATGTTTCGATAGACCTTATTCTGGCAAGCAGCCCCGCAATACTGAACAACAGGTTCACCGGCCGTTTGAATGATCTGCGTCCCTGGGGGAAGAGCAAAGCGGAGCTGATGCGTAGAATCTGCGATCAGAGAGGGATCGAACCGCTGAACTGCGCAACCGCTGGAGATTCCTGGGCTGACAGGTTCATCATGAATGAATGCGGTTGTTCAATTGCCGTATGTCCGGACAGGAAACTGAGAAAACTTGCAGTAAGCCGAAACTGGAGGATCGTGGAGGGCAGGCACACCAAGTGGGCGTAGTGAAAGCTATTGGTGCGTTTTCGGGCGGACTGGACAGTATGCTCGCGGCCCTTCTGCTGAAATCGCAGGGCATAGAGGTGGAACTGGTCTCTTTCGCCAGCCCGTATTTTTCATCGGAAAAAGGCTGCAACGGAGCCAGGCAGCTGAATCTTCCCTGGAGAGAAATCGATTATACCGCCGAAATGATGCTTCTGCTGAAGAACCCTCCGAGTGGATTCGGGAAGAACCTCAACCCCTGCATCGACTGCCATGCAGGGATGTTTCGGATACTGGGAGACATTGCTGCATCAGAGGGTTACGATATAATTTTCTCCGGAGAAGTCGCGGGACAGCGGCCCATGTCTCAGAACAAAAACTCTCTTAACCGGGTTGCCCGCCTGTCCGGTTATCCAGAATTGCTTCTGCGGCCGCTCTCGGCAAAGCTTCTGAGAATTACCGATCCGGAACAGAGAGAACTTGTTAACAGGGACCTGCTGCTGGACTTTTCCGGAAGAAGCAGAAAACCCCAGATGAAACTCGCTGAGGAATACGGGATCAAATACATCAATCCCGGAGGAGGGTGTCTGCTCACCGATCCCAATTACTGCGGCAGGCTGAGGCTTCTCTTTGAAATCCCCGGATTGCTCACCGCACGGAACGCAAGATTGATAAGACATGGCCGGCTGTTCAGAATTTCGAAGGACACCATAGCCCTTGTGGGCCGGGACGAAAAGGATAATGAAAAGCTTGAATCCCTGGTTTCCAGCGAGATCACCTTCGCGCTGGAAGATGAGCCGGGACCCACAGGGGTTCTTATAGGAAATCCTGAAATGCTTCCCGAACTTATCAGGCTCGTAGAGCAATACGCAGGGATCGGGAAACCGTAATCCCTGACGAGAAACAACCTCCATTACTTGACATTCTCAGAAAAGTGAATATTTAATCGGTTCTCTACTCAATCGAAGGGCACCATTATGACCAGGATCAAAAGACTGTTTAGCTAGTTCAGAAGCCAGCTGCTCCGCAGAGGGCTGATTTCAATCAGTTTCAAGAACAGATATTGATCACGGGACAACCCGTTTCATACAGGGAATAATGAGATGCACTTTAACTTTGATGACACACACGATGATTCTTCGATCAGGAAAACATCCACATTCGGTGTTTTGAGGAAGATCTATCCCTTTTTAAGGCCTCACAAGAAATCTTTTGCTATCGCAACAGTCCTGCTCTTCCTGTCCGTCGCGGGTGAGCTTACGGGGCCTCTTATACTCCGAATGGTGATCGACACCGCGATTCCCGACAAATCGGTGCGGGACATTGTGTTCTATTCCCTTCTGTTTGCCGGAACGTTCACGTTCGCCATGGTAATGTCCTATCTGCAGGTGATGATCACCACAAAAGTAGGGCTTTCTGTGGTTCGGGACCTGAAGGAGAAGGTTTTCCGGCACATGCTCACCCTCTCCCTGTCATTTTTCGACAGTAATCCCACGGGAAAGCTCATGGCGAGGGTCGAAAGCGATTCAGAAAAGGTACGGATGCTGTTCAGCGATGTTTCCATGGCGCTGCTGCGAAACGTGGCGATGGTTTTCGGTACTCTGGGAATAATGCTCGCCGCCGACGCCGAAATAACAAAATGGATCGTACTTCTATTGCTGCCTGTGGCACTGCTGACTGTGCCGGTTCTTAAAAAAATGAGAAAGCTATATAGAAGGGTCAGGTCGGCCTACGCGCGCATATCCGGCTTCATAGCAGAATACGTGAGATCGGTTCCTGTTCTTCAGGTATTCGGCGCCACAGGGATGGCAGCCCACAGGGTTCATGTGGAGGGGGAGCGGTTTTTAAACAGAGAAGTCAGGGCTTACTTCTGGGAGTATGGATTCTGGAGTTTTCTTGGAAGCTGCGAGATACTTGCTGTCATCGTTATCCTTCTTTCCGGCAGGGCAGGAGTTATCGCCGGTGCCGTCAGTATTGGTACGGTTATCATGTTCGTTGAGTATACGAGGCGGCTCTTCGGCCCGGTTGTGATGTTCTCCGAAACCCTGAACATGGTTCAGCGGGCGGCGGCTTCCGCGGAACGGCTCTTTGATATTCTTGCCACCGAAACACTCACTCCGGATGGACATCTTGATGATGAAGATTTTCCCGGCGACTGGAAAGAGATCCGTTTTGAGAACATCTGGTTCAGATATCCAGAAGGCAAGTGGGTTCTTAAGGGTGTCAGCTTCACTCTGACCAGGGGGACAATGGTTGCTCTGGTGGGTTCCAGCGGAGGCGGCAAAAGCACGATAGTGAGCCTGCTGATGAGATTCTACGAGCCTTCGGAAGGCAGGATCACCATCGACGGCATCGATATCAGGGAATTCTGCCTGAGTGTCTGGAGAAGCAGACTGGGGCTTGTTCTTCAGAACGTAAACCTGTTTTCCGGAACACTCTCTGAGAACCTGACGGTTTTCAGGGAAGGGATCCCGGTATCGAAGCAGATAGACGCTCTGAAGATTATAGAAGCCGAAGATATCCTTGAAGTCATTCCCGGTGGACTGGACGGCAGCATAAGCGAAGGCGGTCTGAATATTTCGATGGGTCAGCGCCAGCTTATCAACTACGCCAGAGCTGTTCTTTCAGAACCCGATATACTTGTTCTGGACGAAGCTACATCCTCGGTTGACCCCGGTACGGAGAAACGGATTCAGAGATCAACAGATCTTATAGTGAGGAACAGGACTGCGCTGGTGGTCGCCCACCGCCTGAGCACAGTAACCCATGCGTTCAGAATTCTTGTGGTACAGCATGGGGTAATAGCCGAAGAGGGGACACATGAAGATCTTCTGAGGCTTGAAGGGATATATGCCGGTCTGTGCCGTCTGCAGCTGCAGGGGGTTTCCGATGCCTGAGTATAGAGGATACCTGAAATGGATAACAGGATTCTGGAAGCCTCATAAGAAACATCTTGTCGTTCTGGCGTTATTTACAGTTGTGTCCAGTGCAGTCGCATTGAGTTTCCCCCTGGTGTTCCGCTATCTGCTGGATAATGTGCAGCAGGTATTGGGCACCGCGGGAGGCAGCAGCGAATTCCGGAAGATAGTTGCAATTCTTGTGGTGCTGGCTTTTGCCAGGTTCGTCGCGGGGTTGTACCCGGGGGCGAGAGCCTGGCTTAACAGTAAGCTCGGTCTTGATATAAGAGACCGGGTTTTCGCAAGCCTGCTGAAAAAGGATTACAGGTTCTGGAGTGCTTTCAGGCCCGGAGATCTCACAACCAGGCTCACCGATGATATCGTAGACTACCCGCGAATAGCCTGGTTCAGCTGCTCAGCTGTTTTCAGAGCACTTGAATCATCATCAAGGCTGGTATTCTGCCTGGGCGTGATGTTCTTCATGAGCTGGGAACTGACACTCATAGCACTGGTTCCGCTTCCGGTGATGTTCCTGATATTCACTCGGGTCGAGAACAGACTGGGAAAAAAGGTTGAGGAAAGCAGAAAAGCCACCAGTCATACAGGCAACCTTCTGGACAGCACATTTGCCGGCATCCCCATAATCAAGGCCTACAATGCCGAGGAAGGACAGGCTGGAAGGCTCAGAGGTCTGCTCGATGAGAGGCTGGATATAGACCTGTCCATTACCCGTTTAGTAATGCTTCTGCATGGGGTGTACAGTGTCATCGGCCAGGTAGGGAAGGTAACCGTAATGTGTATCGGAGGGCTCTTCGTTATACAGAACCGCATAGGTATAGGAGAGTTCTATGCCTTCTACGTTTACCTTGACATGCTTCTGGCGCCGATGATGGACATCCCCAACCTCTTTGTAACATCAAGACAGGCGTTTACATCAATAGACAGAGAGAAAGAAATTCTGGAGTATCCCGATGCGGAGTGCAGGGAAGGCATAGAGGGCGAGGGTGCGGTATCGACCCTGAAGCTGGAATCGGCCGGTTTCAGATATGCCGGAACGGATTCGGGTATTGCCGGGCTTGATGTCCAGCTCAGCAGCCCGGGGATGTACGCGCTCGTAGGTGAGGTGGGAAGCGGAAAAACCACAGTTCTGAAGATGCTCACAGGTCAGCTTCCGTGTACCGAGGGAAGAATTCTGTACAACAGCACAGATCTGAGGGAACTGTCAGAAGAATATCTTGTATCCGAAACCGGTTATGTGCCGCAGGAATCCGTTCTCTTCAACGAATCGGTCGGGGAGAATGTTAGACTGGGCCGGGAAATTTCGGATGAAGCTGTTATAAAATCACTGCGGATAGCAGGGTTGGATGGAACTGAACTTGAAGCCGGAGTGGAAACAGTACTGGGTCAGGGAGGTGTCGGGGTCAGCGGCGGACAGAAGCAGCGTATCGCTATTGCGCGCGCCCTTGCGGGGAACCCCTCCCTGTTTCTATTCGATGACTGTACTGCAGCGCTGGACGCGGAGAAGGAAGAGTTCTTCTGGCAGGAGCTTGCAGAGGCAAGAGAGAATGCTCTTGTTCTGGTTGTTTCTCACAGGCTGGCAACCGTCAGAAGGAGTGACAGGGTGATCTTTGTTCATGAAGGAAAGATGAATACTTTCGATACCCACGAGAATCTTCTGAGAGACAACAGGCTCTACCGGCTGGTCCTTGCAGCAGAAATGCAATAATGCGTAAGCCGGGCTATCTGAAGCTGCTCGAAAAGGGAGAGCTTACCGCAAGAATCCTGGATCTGAAGAAACTGCTTGAAGCGTGCAGGCTATGCCGCAGGAGATGCGGTGTAAACCGGCTGGCCGGAGAAAGAGGTTACTGCGGGGCAGGAATACTCCCCGAAGCAGCTTCTTTTTGCGTGCACATGGGAGAAGAGCCGGTTCTCTCCGGGAACATGGGTGTTGGAAACATCTTCCTCGGAAGATGCAACATGAAGTGTGTCTTCTGCCAGAACCACTCGATTAGCCAGCCCGAAGAGCCCGCCCCTTCGGACTGGAGCAGTTCCCCCGCGAAGATCGCTGAAAAACTGCTTCAGTTTCAGAAACAGGGATGCCACACCGCCGGTTTCGTATCCCCAACCCATTACGCGCCTCAGATATTTGAAGCTCTTGCTCTGGCAGCATCGAAGGGTTTCAGTCTGCCGGTCATCTACAACACCAACGGATACGATTCGATGGAATTGCTTACGCTGCTTGACGGCATGGTAGATATTTACCTTCCCGATCTCAAATACTGGAACAGAGAATACGGGAACATCTACTCCGATGCTCCCGATTACCCCCAGGCTGCCAGGAAAGCCGTCAGGGAGATGTACAGACAGGTGGGCACCCTCCGGACAGATTCGTCAGGAATTGCCGAACGCGGACTGATAATCCGCCTCCTGGTGCTTCCCGGCGGGATCGCGGGAACAGGCGACGCTCTCCGATTCATAGCGGAAGAGCTTGGTAACGATGTCTTTGTAAGCCTCATGTCCCAGTATTATCCAGCTTACAAAGCCTTTGATTATCCTCCACTCGCAAGAAAGCTGAAACCTGAGGAATACTCGCAGGCTGCTGCAATACTCGAGGAACTGGGGTTTGAGAACGGATGGGTTCAGGATCCT
>JAUVIR010000008.1 GCA_030592645.1 Candidatus Fermentibacterota bacterium
AGAACAGAAATAGAACTGTTATTGTTTTCATTGTGGAATCCTTTCGATTGTGATAAATATGATGAGTAGTAATAATGTATGAGATATGCTTTCTACTGCACTAAGCCAAGTTTCGGTACTGACATTTCTTGTTGGAAACCTGCTTGACTTTCAGCTGTATCCATTTTAATATAATTGTACTTGTGTGTTGTTAGGGTGCATAAAATGCGAATGTTTTTCTGTTTATTTGTAGTTATGTCATTTCTTGCCTCTGAGCCCTTCAGGAGGTTTTGAATGAAATGCTCTGGTCTTGCATGGTTTCTTCCTCTGTTATTACCTGTGTTCTGCAGAGCACAGCTTTTTCAGGATGCTTTCTGGACCAGGGAGCTCAATGGAGCAGGAGAATTCCAGTTACTTTCTGATTTTTTCGATGAGGATGCAATCCCCGACCTTGTTCTGGGCAGTGAAGATGGATACTGTCTGATTCTTACCGGGCAGGGTGACGGTTCATTCGTTGTCTCCGATTCACTTGAGATTCCATACCCTGTAGCAGAGCTTGCTGCAGGTGATTTTGATAACGATACCGGTGTTGATATCCTGGTGAGAACTCAGTCTCCATCAAGTTTGTATACTTTGCTCAATCAAGGTGCCGGGAATTTCAGTGCCCCTTTTGCTTCAGGTGTATCATGTAATCATTTGACTGTCTGTTCTTTTGACCAGGACAATAATCTGGATGCTCTGGGTGCCACAGGATTCATGGTGTCATTCCTGAAGGGGGCGGGGGATGGGACTTTTACTGATTCAATACTGACCCCCGTGATAGACTGGTTCTATAGGATAGATAGTGCCGATTGCAACGGTGACGGCAATCAGGATTGTGTTCTGATGACCCTTGATTATGTTGCCGTGTATTTTGGTGATGGCAGCGGTGGAATATTCGGTGGTGGGAATTACGGTTATTATCCCGGACAGACGCCGGCAGCCACAAGCATTACAACCGGCTACCTGAATCCGGACACCATTCCTGACATAGTGTTAACAACAGCTACCTATTCAGGGGAAACAGTATTCTCTCTGACTGGAAACGGTGACGGAAGTTTTGAAACTGTTGGAACTGGATGGCTGGATTCTTTCTACGATCAATCGGTGGTATGTGATATCGATCTCGATCTGAAAAACGATGTTTTTCTTGCTGCTTCACCGGATGGCCTGATAACAGTATTAAAGGGCGACGGGGCAGGGGGTTTTAACGAGATCCCTATGTATGAGAACAGCGGGTTTGAAGCCACTGGACAGGCTGCTGTGGCAGATTTTGATATTGACGGTGATATTGACTTTGCAGTAATAGGTCAGACCACAGGAGGTTCTCCTGAAATCAGGGTTTATCTTAATCAGGCAGTGGAGCTTGGAATAGAGAAACAGTCAGCTCTTGTTCCGAATCTTGTGCTGCAATGTGAGCCGAATCCGTTTACAGAGACTCTCGGCGTTACATTCTCCACCGTTGAAACCGGCAATGCCAGGATTTCTGTGTTTAATCTAGCTGGAAGACTGGTTGATACACTGGCTTCCGGCACAGTTGATCCAGGGCAGCATTATGCAACATGGAACCCCGTCTCCACCATTTCTCCTGGACGATATTTTATCTGTTTTGATTCCCAGGGCAACAAGGTTGTTAAGCCAGTTGTGTTACTGAGATAACTCTCTCTGAACCTTTTTGGGAAATCTCATGATCCAGTGTTACTGTTCAGTTCTTCGCTCATGGGTTTCATTCCTGCAGTTGAAAAGACGAATTCAATGGAGAAGCCGAAGTATTCACTGATCCTGAAAGCATGAATCCTATTGCTTGTTGGGAGATAGGTGAAAGCGCTATTCGATTTCAACTCCAATATTTCCTTGAGCATCGGTCTTGATGAGATAGACATCATTGGAACCGGCACCGAAATGTTCAGTCATTCCTGTGATGATGAAGCCACCATCCTGAGTCTCTTGAACAGAAAAGCAATACGAGCATTGTTTAGACCATCAAGAAACCCCAGATTTCCCGGAGAATAACTCCCTGAACATGATATCTCCCTGCAATCCCTGTATTCCCATCCTGGTAAGGGCAAAATCGTACTTCACAGGATCATCGGGACTGATTGCTCTGAAACTCTCCGTGATCTCAAACGCCGCTGCGCTGCTTGCGGTTTTTCTCACGGTGAAGCCAAGTGCTCCAGCAGCTCTGAACATATGAACATCAAGGGGAACTACCAGAACTGATGGTGAGATCCATTCCCATCCTCCGGGGTCGACCTCGTCCTTTCTGATCATCCATCTCATGAAAAGGTGAAGTCTTTTGCAGGCACTTCCAAGAGAGGGCCTGGGCAGCAGGCTGCACTTCTCCAATCCAGCTCCTTCAAGAAGATTTGCTGAGAACCGCTCAAGAGCATTCTGATAAGTACCTTCAGAAATAAATGCTCCCAGCATCTTGCCAAGAAGCCCCCATTCTTTCTGAAGTTTGGATGCGGATTTAAGAAGGGTCGCCATCTCAAAAGATGTCGTGAACCTGTGTTTGAATCCCGTAAGAGCACCGGAGAGTTCTTCGATGGAAACCTCCCGGAGAAAAGCGGATGGAGCGGGCCCAAGCACGTCAAGAACTTTTTCGGTACTTTTCAGTATCTGCACAACCCTCCCATAGGCAAGTCCGGACGCTATCAATCCGACTATCTCCCTGTCTTCGGTACTGCTGTACTTCCAGAGAAATTCAAGTGGATCCGGGTGAATGAATTCCCGCCGGTTGTATTTATTGTAAGCGTTTTCCAGGCGTTCACGGAGCTCAAGCGGCGGCATGGACAAAACTATCAGTCAACTATCTGATAAGTGTGACTTTTTGCACTGCCTGCCATCCGGGACTTTCAAGCCTGATGATGTAAACACCTGCCGGAACCGTATCACCGGGTGTCCAGGTGAAGGAATCAAAGCCGGTTTCAAGTGGATTGTCAGCTACAGCCATCACCCTTCCGGAAATATCGAATACGGTCATCGTTACGGAAGCCTGAGAAACCGTTGAGTACTGAATTGAGATAGCATTCCAGAACGGATTCGGTTCTACATTCTCTATTGCGAGGCCCGCAGCTGAAAGATCACCATGACCCAGACCTGTCGAGTTGGTTTCATACTCGAAGAACCAGGTATCCGGGGCGAATCTCGGCCGGGTTTCATTTCTACCGGAGTCATCGGAAGCGGAAATGTAGTACTGCACCGTTTCGATTCCCGCTACTCCGGGAATATCAACTGTGAACGAATCGGAACCTGTAGAAGTCATGGAAAGTGATGTGAAGGATCCTGATGTGCCGATTCTGTAATTCACCTCATGACCGGTCAAAGTATTGTCAGGATGGCACCGAATCAGCGCATCGATAGAAACCGGGGTGCTGGAGGGCTGCTGCGAACCCACGGGAATATGCCCGATGAACAGCATCTCATTATCTATGACATTTCTGGTCCTGCAGTGAAGCGCATCAGTGGGCAACCAGCCTGAATGATAAAAACCCTGTACTGTATATCCGGGAAGCGCGTATTCATAAACAGCAATGGCCGGTGTGTCGTTATCGCTGTTAAATGCAGGCATATACACATGGTCATTGTGTATCAGGCTGTTCGTATACCCCTCGCTTCCATCGCCTTCAACCCTGTAAACTTCCCAGTCGGTTCCGTAGGGACTTTCCGTTGATGCCAGCAGATCAGCTGCAGTTTCCAGAGCAGCCCAATCAGGATGTGAGGGTGGAACCTTCAGAACAAGAATCTTTCCAGGGGTGAGAATCTTTGACCAGCAGTCGATGTGGTCGATACTGCTACCAAGAAGTGGATCATCCATCGTAACGTAGTTTTCAATTCCCAGATAGAGTTCCATCTGCGAATCGACCCAGTCTTCATCCCCTCCGTTCTCATTGTAAACAAGATCTGTTGACATTGCCTGGTCAAATCCGCTGGACATGTAATTACCACCGGAATGTACAATGGTTGAAGTGTACACCGGGATTCCCCACGCTGATCCGACCACTATCGGAATATTGTTGTCAAGATACCTGGGTCTGTTATAGGTGTAATTGAAGATTCCCTGCTGTCCGTCCTCCAGAAGAACGAACCATGGGCCGTAATCGCGCACCCAGATTGTGTTGGTTTCGCCGAAAACATAGTCAACATTATCCATATTCGCTCCATAATTAACGAAGGCGGTTTCAACCGAACTCTGCTGGGTAGAATCGCATATAACCCAGACTGTAGTCTCTTCGGAAAGGGCTACTATCAAACTTGGAGGAAGCCCCAGCGGCCATCTTACGAATACTCCAGTCGCGGGGTCGAATTCACCGGGGTTGATCGTACCATACGGCGGCGGTGCCGTGGGAACGGTATTGATGCCTATTTCATCCAGGCGCAGCAATTCCTCATCCGTGAAACCGATGGGAAGCAGCTCCTCTGTTCCGCACACGGACATCTCAGCGAATGATGTCATTGCAAATATCAGCAGTAAGGGTGCATACTTCATCGGTTTCCTCCAGGAGTTCTTCGAATTAAACAATGTAAATAACAATGGTATAACAAAAAGTATACAAAACAGTTTCGGAAAGAGAAAGCTCTATGAAACAGAACACATCAATAATTGCACGTATTATCTTAGAATAATAAATAATAAAAGGTCATAACATCCTATTGAAATATATTCGATTAATATGCATTTCTAAGCTGTTTATAAGTACTAAAATAAGGATATTGCGTCCAGCAAGTTGAAGAAGTATGGTACGTCCCCGTTATTTCCCGTTATTTGAGGGCTTCGACGGATGTGAACTGGCGGTTCAGGCGCAACTCACTTAGAACCAATCTGTCCGTCTCATTCATTTCATCAACCATCAGCCTTGCCATAACCTCTCCGATACCCGGCCCCAGCATGAACCCCTGACCGCACATTCCAACCGCGACATAATGATTATCCGGGCCGCACCTGTCCAGTATCGGTGCTCCGTCCGGCGTCATGGGATATATGCCTCTCCAGGTTCTCCGTACTTTCAGATTGGCAAGCCTGGGATAGAGATCTATCATTCTGGGCGCAACCAGCGGAAGGAATTCAGATCTTTCATCGATATCGGTACCCCGGATCGGCGGATCCGGTGTTATACAGAAAACAATCTGGCCTGTATCGTGCTGATAGAAGTAGTAATTGGCTGAACCGGGCGCTTTTCTGATGTCCACCACCATAGGGTCGAAGAGCCTCTTAACAGGTTCGGTAACCCCTGCCTCATGGCTCTCGGGGAATACGGGAAGTTCAACCCCCGCCATTTTCCCGACTGGAGCGGCAAAGGATCCTGCGCAGTTCACAACCGCGCCGCATGAATACGTATCCCTGTCAGTCGTAACCGAAACCATCCTGTTTCCATCGATACCAAAACCTGTAACGGTTTCGTTGAAAACAAAATCCGCCCCGAGCTCTGCAGCTATTCTCTCGAAGGCGTAACAGCTCTGCATGGGACTCGCGCTTCCATCGAAAGGGGACCAGGTTCCTCCAAGAAGGCCTTCCGGATTTATACCGGGAACAAGGTTCTCCATCTCCGCTGCATCTATGAGCCTGATGTTGAGGCCTGCCTTCTGCTGAAGCGGGACATTACCACGGAAAAGGTTCATTGTTTCCTCGTCGTATGCCACGTACGTGTAACCGCCCTGGTACCAGCTTATCTCATCCCCATGGATCTCTTTCCATGTTCTGAAGACCTCAAGGGAACGGAGCCCCAGTGCGACCTTGGCCGGTTCACTGTGAGTAGCCCTTGCTCCACCTATGGCGCACTTGTTGTTACCCTGACCCGCTGAGGAAGCGCTGTCTATGCATAGAACGGATAGCCCCTTCTCCGCCAGATTCATTGCAAGGGGAGTTCCTACACTTCCGGCTCCGATAATGATCGAGTCGTAGCTCTTCCTATTCATCGTCCGCCCCCTTGAACCATCCCAGCTCGGTTTCTGCGAAAAGGGGTCTGTCAGTGAAAGCTGTTACTTCCCCTGCAGGAATCCCCTCCTCCCTGCATATCCTTTCGATCAGAGAGGAACAGGTCTTACCCCCGCATGCTCCGAACCCGGCTCTTGTTACCGCCTTCAGGTGGTTCATATCCCTTACTCCCGATCTTAAATGCCTTCGGATATCACCCGCGCTTACCCGCTCACACCTGCAGACGATGGCATCATCGGATAATGGCACTTCCAGCGGTTCACTCAGAGGGGCAATATCCTCAGGTTCCTGGATCCTTACTCCGGCAACCCTGCATGCTATATCAGCCGGGGTTTCAAGTTTCAGCAGAGTCGTATATGGAAATCCTGCTGCTTTTTTCCAGCCTGTGATCAAAGCTTTTCCGAGAACGGAGCCCTCCCATCCGGTAACGGTTACTTCAGCGCCCTTCTCAAGCAGCCATTCACCCAGCTCGAAGGGTACGGTTACCAGTGGTCTCTCTCCCGATTTCCTGAAATCCACCAGTGTAACAGCCAGCCCCGGACACACGGCTACACACTTTTCGCATCCAATGCAGGAGCCATGGAATTCCGGCAGGCCCATTATCGGATGCCCCGATGTACCTATCAGATCCTTCGGGCAGCATGTCATGCATGGATTGCATGGGATTTCCTGTATGCAGTGAAGAATGGGGAATACACCCTCCTTCACCTCAGAGGAATGGTATGGAAACAATTCTCCGCCCGGGCTTTTCAGCACCTCAGCCTTCTCATGAAGATCCGGAGGGATTGAGATATCCTCCGCTCCCAGTTCCCTGGCGATCTGAAGCCCTCTTATTTTCCCTGAGAACATCGCGGCGCTGGCTTCGGCTATCTCCTCCGCGTCACCTGCCATCAATGTTCTCATTCCGAACTTCATGGCCTTCCGGTGGAATTCATCAACGGGATTAAGCCCCACTGCAACCAGAATGGTGTCCACTTCCCAGCTTTTACCAGTACCGGGCAGGGGGGCGAACGAATCATCAACTTCAGCGATCGTAACCGCTTCCACCTTTTCATTGCCATGTGCTGCAAGCACGGTATGCCGGGTGAAGACTGGAACACCGAGCCTCTTGATCTTATCCGCATGAACCTTGTAGCCGCCGCATCGGGGCATAGCTTCCGCCAGACCCACAACGGTCATCCCGGCCTGCAGAGCATGGTACGCGGCTATCAGACCCACGTTGCCTCCGCCTACAACAAAGATTCTCTCCGAACACCTGACCAGATCCCTGTTCACAAGGGTCTGGAATGCTCCAGCACCGTATACTCCGGGTAATGTACATCCGGGGAATGGAAGTGATTTTTCCCTTGCTCCGGTTGCGATAAGCAGGTATTCGGGCTTTACTATTCTGTAGCCATCGGTACACCTTACACCAATCGTACCGTCACTGAATACTCCGAGAACAATACTGTCAAGCCATACATCCACAGATTCCAGTTCCTCGATCTCTCCTGCAAGCAGGGAAGCTATATGGATACCCCTTGTTCCAGCATGGCAGTCAGCCACGGAGCCAAAGAACTTGTGCGTCTGCAGAACAAGCTTGCCGCCCAGACGGTCTTTATCATCAACAATAATTGTGCTTACACCGTTTTTCCCAAGCTCTATAGCGGCGGCCATACCCGATGGTCCCCCGCCGAGGATCAGAACATCCGTTTCAATCGCACGAGGATTCCGGACATCGGGTCCAGGAAGATCACTCAGTTCGGGAAGACCTTCAAGGCTTTCTATCCGCATACCCGCCTCCAGCGGAACTATGCAGCTCTTGCGCGGAATAGAATCAATAAGAAGAGTACACTGTGAGCACTGTCCATTAGCGCAGAACATTCCCTGCGCGCTTTCGTCTGCATGGTGGTGTCCGAATATGTGAATCCCCATGGCAAACAGAGCGGATGATACGGCTTCACCCTCGATACCGGTGACGGACTCTCCATTAAAAGTGAATTCAACTCTATTGACGCCGGATTCTTCCAGAATCGGATGTCTTGTAATTCTTTTTTCCCCGGAAGACACTTCTCCTCCTTAGCGGTACTCTGGATCTGCTGAATAATCAGAGAATGGGCAATCTATCACTGCACCGGAAATGATGCAACAGTTTCAAATGTTATTTCTTTCCTGTTTTCCTGCTCCAGTCGGCTGCGAATTTGATCCTTCTTGGTTTCAAGGCTTTGGCGAATCCTCTGCATCCGGGGTAATTGACGCATCTCCAGACAGTTATATGCGGATACTTATGCAGTTTTGTCATAGCTCCGCATAATGGACATGAGGGAATATTATCCCCTGCCTCTCTTTCTATCGCTCTTTCCTCGGCATCTATCTCCATGTATTGCTTCTTCCTGTCGGGGCCCCCCAGCCATTGACGTATCACCTGTCTGATGATGAACCACAGGAACGCAATACCTACAAACAGAAGCAGAAGCCTCGCAGAGTTCATTTTTATCCTCCGGCCGGGTAGAAAAGTAGTTTTCTTCCACAATTAGCGGTTGACAGAAGCTCTTTTCATGCGTAAGTAATATGGTCTATTATCAGTATGAATATTAGTAACCTTTTTCTATAAGAACAAGTACGGGATTAGAGGAGTATTGACTTGAAGAACTACAATTCAGATAAGCTTAGAACAATATCAGTTGTCGGCCACGGTACGGTCGGAAAAACCAGTCTCTGCGACTCGCTTCTTTTTGTAAGCAAAGCTGTTGATCGCCTCGGGAGTGTCGACAGCGGCACAAGCCAGTTCGATTACACTGATGAGAGCCGCGACCGGAAACACAGTCTTTCCTCTTCCATGGGTATAGTTGAACACAACGGTTACAAGATCAACATAATCGATACACCGGGGCTGGCGGATTTCCACGGCGCTACCATCGGCAGTGTCATAGTGTCCGACGGAGTTATTCTTGTCGTTGACGGCTCAGACGGTGTAGAGGTTGGAACCCTTAAAACATGGGACTTCGCCGCGAAGAACGATACGCCGCTGATGATCTGGGTAAACCGGGTTGACCGCGATAATGCTGATTTTACCAGAACACTTGAAGATATCAGAAAGAACCTGAGGAAAAGCGCAATTCCGGTAACATTTCCAGTAAAGGATAACGGTGCTATTTCTGCGATTGTCAATGTACTCACAGGTAAAGCTGTTGATGCTGAGGGTAAGGACATACCCGTACCGGATTCTGCAAAAGATGACACTGAACTCTACAGGATGCAGCTGGTCGAAACTGCTGCCGAATCCGATGACAAACTGATGGAATCATTTTTCGAGAATGAAACGCTTTCAGAAGAAGAAATGAGTATCGGTCTTAAAAAGGCATTTGCAGCCAGGAATTTCTTTCCCGTATTCAGCGGTCTTGCAATACCTCCTGTCGGTCAGAAGTTCCTCCTTGATTTAATCCCGGCTCTCGTGCCCTCTCCTTTAGAAGCGCTTCCTGTAGCCGCAACCGACCGGGGCAAAGAAGTGATGATAGATCCCGACCCATCGGGGCCCTTCGTAGCCCGGGTGTTCAACTGCAAAGTAGACACACATATGGGCGAAATAGTCTTCGTACGGGTAGAGAGCGGCGGAATCGAGGGAACTACAGATATATCCAACACAACAAAGAACGCTTCCGAACGCCTGGGTAACTACTATTTCATAAGCGGTTCGAGCAGAACCGATACAGACAGACTGGTTACGGGAGATATCGCCGCAATAGCAAAGCTGAAGAATACCTCCACAAACGACACTCTCGGCCAGAAGGGGAGCAAGATCATCCTCAAGCCCATTGTTTTCCCAGAGCCCGTTTACAGGGTAGCAATCGCGGCCAAGGAGAGAGGTCACGAGGACAAAATGGGTTCAGGTCTATCAATTCTTGCAGCCCAGGACCCCACACTTATTCTCAGAAATGAATCCGAGATCGGACAGACGACCCTTTCAGGAATGGGTGAGCTTCATCTCAAGGTTATGCTCAGCAGGCTGAAGGACTCAACCGGAGTGGATACGGAAACCTTCAAACCGAAGATCGCCTACCACGAGACGATCACCAAAAAAGCTGAAGGTTCCTACAAGCATAAAAAGCAGACAGGCGGCCGTGGTCAGTACGGCCATGTATTCATCAGGCTTGAACCCCTGCCAAGGGGTGCCGGATTCGAATTCCAGAGCAAGGTCGTTGGAGGAAACGTTCCCACCAACTTCATTCCGGCAGTTGAAAAGGGAGTAATAGAGGCCATGAAGAACGGCCCTATTTCGAAATGTAAGGTCGTTGATGTAAGGGCTGTTGTGTATGACGGTTCCTACCACCCTGTGGATTCCTCGGATATGGCTTTTAAACTTGCTTCCAGAAAGTGTTTCAAGGAAGTCATGATGAACGCCGGCCCAAGCCTCCTTGAACCTGTCGTGAACATGGAAGTCACAGTCCCCGAAGAATTCATGGGAGATGTTATGAGTGATCTGACTTCCAGGCGCGGACGTATACAGGGAATTGAAGCTGAGGGCGCATTTCAGGTCATTAAAGCCAGTGTTCCGGAGGCCGAGCTTTTCCAGTACACAAGTACTCTTAAATCACTCACTCAGGCAAGAGGCAGTTTCGTTCAGAGCTTCGAAGGTTATCAGCCGGTTCCCAGGGATGTAAAGGAAAAGATCATGGCCAGCGTTGCCGAAGAGGAGGAATAATATGATATCAAAATACAGGACGACTACGGCTCTTGTTCTTATATCTGTGTTCCTTCTTTCATGCCCCCTTATGGCTGGAGAAGGCGGGAGCGGGGAAACAGGTGAAGATGGCGATTCCAATGCCATGACATATATCACCATAGGCCTCATTGTCGTAGTGGGAGGCCTCTTCTTTCTTGATGTTCTGGCAGGTTCAGATGAAGAAGCAGTCATCGCTGATACCATGCCGGACCAGATCATAGAAACGGGTATCAACTGGGACGATGCCTTCCCTGAAGAAGAACTTATCACGGTTGCCGTTTCAGTTTTCCCCGGAGATAACGGATCCGAAACCACAATGCAGTTCATTCGCATGCTTAATGATCTCGCCGGGGATAATGTTGCAGTATACAATGATCCTCTGGATCTAGGGACAGATTCCGCTGTCAGCCGCGCTCTGATGGCTCACGAATATTTCGGCGCAAACTACCTTATCTTCCAGGTAGAGGATTCGGAGACCCTTCGGTACGGGATAGCATCCCCGGATTCAATTCTCTGGACATCCACCTATCAGTCTGATAACGATATGCTTGTTATCGCAGAAGAAGTCCTGCAGTCGGGTGTCTTCTAGGATCGATCCCGGAACCAATCAGAAGCCGGCAGCGTTATTAAGCTGAACTAAGGGATGATACTATGAAATATCTGGTTTCTGTAATTATGGTTGCATCGGCCCTTGGAATCTATGCTGGTGAAATGGTCGTAACGATACCTCTGGACGCTTCTGCGATAAACTTCCATGAAGCTGGCATCTATACAAGAATTACGGGTACCGGAATGGGGCTTATGGGTGCCGAAGGTGAACCCAGCCTTCCCGAGTTCACCGCCAGGATAGCACTTCCCACCGGATGCGCCGCAACCGGGATAGAAGTTGTAAATACTGTGTATACACCTGTTCGCGGCCGCTTCACCGTATTGCCGGCCGCCACACCGGTTCCGCTTTCAGTTGAACGGGAAATCTATCCTGTCGAACCGGATCCGCATATTTACGGTTCAAGCGTTTCGTATCCGGAGCGACCATTCAGTTTCGAGGGTTCAAGTGTTATCATGGGAATTCCGGTTGCTTACATTAGAGTATTCCCTGTGAGGTGGAATCCAGCCAGCAGAACAGTGGAAACCCTATCAAACCTTACGTTGAATGTAACCTTCGAAATCAGCCCTGAAGCATCTACAGTTTCCAGAAGGAGCCTTCAGAGTGAACTGCGCTCGCAGGAGATAGTCAGAAACTCCGTAGTGAATCCGGATGCAGTTGCTTCCTCGGGTGCCGCCATTGTTGATTCAAAAGCACTGGCCTATGGTGAGTATGTGATCATTACTCCTCCGGATTACGTAAGCTACGCCCAGGAACTTGCCGACTGGAAAACCTCCAAGGGTATCCCTGCAAGCGTATATACAATTACAGTTATTCAAAGCATGTATACTTGCTGTGACCTTCTGCAGGAAATTCGTGCCTTTCTAACCGACTGCCGAATCGAGGGCGTGGAATACGTTCTTATCTACGGAGATGACGATAAGATCGCTGCGAGATTGGCATGGATAGGCGCAGACCCTGATTATGACGAACTACCCTGCGACCTTTACTACTCTGATATAAACGATACTGCCCCCGGTATTGACAGATGGGACAGCAACGAAAACCTTGTCTGGGGTGAATACGGAATAGATGATTTAGACTACCATCCGGATCTCTGGGTTGGAAGGGCAAGTGTAAATACTACAGGTGAATGCACGATCTTCAACGACAAAGTTTTTGCATACGAACGTGTTACTATTACCGACTATTTTGACACAGCTCCAATAGAATTGAGAATCGGATATACTACAGAAATGCTCTGGCCCGGATGCTACGGTTCGGCAGGTGCAGAACTTATATCCAACTTCGTACCCTCATCGGCCTGGGAAGAGGAGAAGTGCTACGACTCCGCTGGTACGAACACTGTAACGATCACAAATAACATGATAAACGCTGGACCTCATCACCTTTACCACGCGAGCCACGGCTCACAGACATCCTTCTCTCTTCCAGGTGGAAGTTACACAACCTCCGACTTTATGAGCCAGACCAATATCTCCGGTGGTGGCCTCCCTGCGATCTGGAACTCGATCTCATGCCATATCGGTTATCTGGATTACTATACTGACTGCATGGGTGATGCATGGAACAACTCCCCCAACGGAGGAGGGTTCGGAGCATTCAACGCCAGGTACGGATGGGGTGATCCGGATAATCCCGGTTACGGTCTCAGCGAGATTCTCTCAAGGTACTTCTACGATGCAATGTGGAACGATGACCTTTACAATCTTGGTGTAGCTCACCTCATGGGAAACGACATGATGTCTGCACCTTCCGATGAATACGAAGACTGGTGTGTAAAGGAATACAATCTATTCGGCGAACCTGAATTGCCAATGTGGTTCCTTGACGCTCCGGACCTTACCGCTTCCCATCCGAGCAGCATCTCTGAAGCAACAACTTTCAATGTAACGGTAACATCCGGGGGTTCCCCCGTAAACGGCGCCAGGGTATGCATTCAGAAAGGCAACTGGCAGACCGGTGATATTTACATGGTAAATACAACGAACGGAAGTGGAATAGCTACTTTTTACGTCAATCCGTCATCAACCGGAACAATGTCCGTTGTAGCCTGGGCAAGGGACAATGTATCCTACCAGGGAACCATAAATGTTACCGGAACCGGCTTTGAGGAGGAAGGCATTCAGAATTACACCTATGATGTGAATGCCGTATATCCCAGCCCTGCCATGAGCAGCGCTACAATACCTTTCAGCCTTGCCGCAGCAGGCACCGCGAGGGTCGATGTCTACGATGTGGCAGGCAGAATTGTCACGACTCTTGCGGCCGAAGAGATGGCAGCAGGACAGCACAATCTTGTCTGGAACCTTGAAGATTCAAGCGGCTCGGTAATTCCTTCAGGTGTATATCATATAAGGATTGCAACCGCAGACTGGACAGGCACAACCAGCCTTGTTGTAGCCAGATAGAATCTGGGCAAAAAGCGGATAGGAAAGGGCGGGGAAATCCCCGCCCTTTTTCTGTATGCAAAAATATTTATACGGTATGAATACTCTGATTTGGAAATTTTTCCCAATTTGTATAATACTACTATTCGGAAGCTGAAACGTAGACTATGGAGAATGGGAGACAGCTATGAAGAACTGTTATAAGCTGATCACAGTACTTGCATCTCTGGTTTCAATCGCAGCGGTTATGACTGGATGCGGTAACGATGCAGAACCTGAAGCCCCTGCTGATGCTTCAAGTTCGGAAGCCGTGGATACACTCATAATTGCGGTTACAGATACAATAGGGGTTGAAATGGGCGACAGCTCCTACGTATTCGGTATGCTGATGGAAGTCGCACACGGAGCGGATGGAAGCATAATCGCTCTGGACATGAACAGAGCATGTCTTTCGGTCTACTCTCCAGACGGAGAATTCATCAGTTCGATCGGATCTCCAGGACCAGGTCCCGGGGAGTTCCTGATACCCATCGGATTTGCTGTAATGGCAGATGGAGGCATCGCGGTAAGTGACGCGGTAGCCCGGAATATTTCTTTCTTCGATACGGAGGGTGTTTTCCGGGAAGTTATGGACGGTTTTTTCCCCACACCCCCCATGTCCATAGAAGGCTGCCCTGATGGAGGTTTTATCGGTCAGAGCATGTCGATGGTTATGACAGGAGAGACTATGGATGCTTCGCTACAGCTGTGCAAGTACAGCGACAGCACCGAAGCCGATGTAACCTACTTTTCAAAACCGATGGAAATGGATTTCTCGGGCGGGGGCCAGGCCAGTCTTCAAAGGGGACCGGAGTTCGATTTCGCGGTGGGTCCCGACGGAAGTGTTTTTGTAGCCGAAATATCGGACACCCTTTTTGCAGTAAGCGGCTACTCCCCGGATGGAGAGGAATTCCTAACACTCTACGAAGAAAGGGAAAAAACTCCACTGACACAGGAGGAGATCGATGCCGGGTCACTCAACCTGTCCATCATGATAGTTAATGGAGAGGCTTCAGCCGGCATGGACAGAACTGATGATGTATACCCATGGAGGAACGTGATAGCTTCCATAGGAGTTGATTCCATGGAAAGGATATGGGTTGAGATGGCATGCACTGATATGCCGGTATTCAGAGTATACGATTACTCCGGCACTCTTCTCTTCGTTGCTCTGCAGGACGTTGCGTTCACTGCTGTCACGCGGCCTGCATTCATGATAGACGCGGGCGGTATACTGGCATACGACCAGGACCCGATGGATTATCCGAAGATCTACAACTTCCAGCTGCTGGAGAACTAGAATGGCAATCCTGCTGCTTCTGCTTACGCTATCGTTTCCCGGTACCGGCCTTGCGACACCGGGTGAAATAGATCCTTCAGATCCATCTGCGGGAGATTTTCTGGATCTCGATCTTTCAGATTACTACAGGATAGCGGGAGATGCATACAGAGATGAAAACTACAACCTTGCCATCAGATATTACCTCGCATCCCTGACAAGAAACATCGATAACGAAATCGCAATTTACAATGTTGCCTGCTGCTACGCTCTGATGGGCAATGTGGAGCTTGCTTCCCTCTACCTCCAGAGGGCGGTTATCGCCGGGTATCATGATATCAGCTTCATGCGGGAGGATCATGATTTCGACAGTGTGCGTGATGATCCTTTATTTGTCGGCACCATGCAGCATATCTCAGCTGCGCTTGCTGAAGCCCCTGATTATGCAGGTGACCGGTATCTGTTCCATGCCGAGGCGGCCTTCCGCTGCCTGTTGCGTTTTCCCGAAGGATACGATCCTCAACTGGAATACCCTCTCGTTGTTGGCCTGCACGGTTACGGCGATTCTCCGGAGAATTTCATCCGCATCTGGGAGTACTTCGATGGACCTGATTTCATCTACGCCTGTCCACGGGGACCTTACCCCTATACGGAGAACAACGTTACTGCATTCTCCTGGTTCAAGCCGTACGATGATGAGTACGATATCCGGGAACTTGACCTGCTTTCCACCGAATATGTGATCTCACTTGTTGACGATCTTCGGGAAAGGCACCTGATATCGGATGTTTTCCTCTTCGGCTTCTCCCAGGGATGCGCACTGACCTGGATGACTGGTCTCACACATCCGGAGGAATTCAGAGGGCTGATAGGATTCGGCGGAAGGCTGGACACTACATTTGTGAGCCCTTCGGGCTGGGGTGATGTTTCGGGACTGCACGCCTTTGTGGCCAACGGCACCATGGATCAGGCCGTCAGTGTCGAGGCTGGATTGGAAACGGTTGAGATCCTTGAAGATCTTGGAATTGAAACGGTTTTCAGCTCATGGGAAGGGGTACATATGGTTAACAGACCTGTACTCCTTCAGGCTCAGGAATGGATGGAATCGCTACGCTGATTGATTTCGGGGTCAAGCCTCAATTGAGGCATGACCCCAAGACTAGTTGCATTATAGGGGTCGTATCTTGAATTTTGGCATTCTTAAATGTCTTACAAATGAAATGCCAAAATTCAAGATACGACCCCTATTTTGCGGCCCCTATTTTGGTATAGTGCAGAGGAAATCCAGGGGCTCACTGCCGTTATTCACAAAATTGTGCTCTTCATCCGGCAGTACGAGAATCACGGTTCCAGCACTTATTTTATGATCTGTATCGCCGAGTCTGACAAGGCCGGTCCCGGACAGGACGTAGAGTTCATGCTCCCAGGAATGAGTGTGAAACGGGGTGTGTCCGCCCGGTTCAATTGTAAATCGTCTCATAATAAAATTGGGAGCGCCGTCAGCTTCCGAAATGAGAACCCTTTTCTTCACTCCACTGGCATTTTCCATTTTCACATCTTCGGCATCTATATCGGTGTATTTACGAATTATCATCAAATCACCTCCGAATTGGAAATGGTAACTTCAAATTCCGGAAGTCCCTTTGCAATATGCTTCTTAACGGTGCACTGCTCCGCTGAACGTACAAGCGCTTTATGATACTTCTGCGGGAAAGAGGCGGGTACCCGGATATCGATTTTCAGCTTCTGGAACATCCTCGTCTCAGTATCCCACTCGGCGTTCTGATGCAGCGTGATGCCTTCGGTGGGAAGGTCATGATGCTGGCAGAATGAAAGCACATAAATACCCGCACAGGTCCCGAGGGAAGCGAAAAACATATCAAAGGGTTCCGGTGCGGACCCCTCTCCCCCGCCCCTTACACACTGATCCGTTCTGATCGTAAAATCTCCGTAAAGGGCATCAACTCTTTTCCCGCCGGGAAAAACTATTTCCATATCCACTGTATTCAGCGCTCCTTGTTTATTTGAATGATTTCTTGCCGGTCATTTCCGTGATCCTCAGTTTCAGAATCAGTACATTGTCAATTTGCTGTTTCGGGATATTCCAGCTATCAACGCCTGAATAGTGCTTCATGAGAATGTTCATAGCATTGAGTTTATCGGTTGCTCCCGAAACTTCCTCGAGGTTTCCGTAACCTATTACGCTTCTGTAGTTCATTCCCCATCTGCTTGCCTCTTCTGACGGTTTCACTGAAACATCCAATTCAATTTCGAAACATGCCAGTCTGTTGTTGCGGATGAATTCCAGTTTCAGACCCTCACCGGCTGAGTGAAAGTACAGATATCCATCGGAGTATCCGTAGCACATCGGAACCACGTAGGGAACATTGTCTCTGCACAACCCAAGCCTGCAGACGGTTCCGAGGTTGAGGATCTCCTCCAGCTCATCGCTGCATGAGATCTCCCGCTTTTTAAGCCTCATACCAGAATCTCCCTGACTCTGCCCACCAGGCCGCTTTCCAGTCTCACCTTGATACCGTGAGGGTGCCGGGGAGATTTAGTAAGGATATCCATCACGATACCCTCGGTTAGTTCCCCTGAACGCTGATTTACCTTGGTTACTATCGCAACCTTCATACCTGCTTTAATATCAGCTCGTGCAGGAAGCATCATGGTATGATGTTGACCAGTTTGCCGGGTACAACTATCACTCTCCGCGGCTCACTGCCATCCAGCAACTCTTCAATTCTGTCCAGTGACAGGGCTCTTTTCTCAATCTCATCAGTACCTGTATCGGAGGGAACCCTCATCCTGGCACGAATCTTACCTTTCACCTGAACGACAATTTCAACTGTATCGAGAACAAGATCAGCCTCGTTCCAGGAAGGCCATTCCTGTTTAGTAACTGTTTCTCCGGGGAAGTTCATCCGCTCCCACAGCTCATCGGAGATGAACGGTGTAATCGGAGCGAGCAGCACAAGCAGTTTCCGGATCGAATCCTTCCAGAGGCTGCCTGCGGCACCTGCCCTCTCCCTGTTGGCCGAAAGGAAATTTACGAATTCCATCATCGCCGCAACCGCCGTATTGAAAGCAAAGGAATTCACATCTTCCGTGACCTTCTTCACAGTTCTGGCTGTGATGTAACGGAGTTCGGTTATGAAATCATCATCCATCTCCATGGGCTCCGGTTCTGCCGTTTCATGAACAACCGACCAGACCCTTTTCAAGAATCTGTAAGTACCGGCTATCCCATCTTCGCTCCATCCCAGTTCGGCTTCGAACGGCCCCATGAAAAGGATATAGAGCCTCAGGGCATCGGCACCGTACTTCTCCACCATCTCATCAGGAGTAACGATGTTCCCTTTTGATTTGGACATTTTCTGTCCATCGGCTCCGAGTATCATTCCCTGATTCTTCAGAACGCGGAACGGTTCGGTAAAATCAAGCATACCTTCATCGTACATGACCTTTGTCCAGAATCTGGCATAGATAAGGTGCATCACCGCGTGCTCCGCGCCGCCTACGTAAAGATCGACCGGAAGCCAGTACTTCACTGCTTCCGGGTCGAATGGTCTGCAGGATTCATGAGGGGAGGCAAACCTGAGGAAATACCACGATGAACATACAAAACCGGCCATCGTATCGGTGTCCCGCCTGGCAGGTCCTCCGCACTTGGGACATACGGTATCTACCCACTCTTGTGCCCTTGCAAGTGGAGAGAGTCCTGAATCATCAGGCTCGAAGTTTTCTATTTCGGGAAGAATAACCGGAAGGTTTCTATCGGGGAGAGCACCGCAGCTTTCGCAATGGATTATCGGGATCGGAGCTCCCCAGTACCTCTGCCTTGAGACAAGCCAGTCTCTTATCCTGTAGCGGACATCAGGTTTTCCGATTCCATTCTCTACGGCGTACTCCGCCATCTTATCTCTGGCTTCATCTGAATCCAGACCGGTGAAGGGTCCGCTGCTTATAAGCTGTCCGTCAGCGACGGTGGCAGCATCTTCGACTCCCCGGGGTACGCCTCCTGGGGCTATAACCTCAATAATGGGAATGTTGAACTTAACCGCGAAAGCATGGTCCCGAGCGTCGTGAGCAGGGACTGCCATTATTGCGGCGGTTCCATATCCTGCCAGCACATAATTGGCAACGTAAACCGGAATTTTTTCAGCGTTGTACGGGTTCAGAGCAAAGCAGCCTGTGAACACTCCGGTTTTCTCCTTCTCCGCCGCTGCAGTTCGTTCAAGGTCGCTCTTGGCCCTGGCTTCGTTTACATAATTCATGACTTCTTCATGCTTTTCAGCGGTAACCAGTTTCTCGATATCCGGATATTCCGGAGCAAGAACACAGAATGTGGCTCCGTAGATAGTATCAAGTCTGGTGGTATAGACAGGCAGGTCCAATTCAAAGTCTGTTTCCGGATTAACCACTCTGAAGATTACCTCGGCCCCCTCGGATCTTCCGATCCAGTTCCTCTGCATTGCCTTTATACCCTCGGGCCAGTCGAGGTCTTCAAGGTCTGCAAGCAATCTGTCGGCGTACTCTGTGATCCTGAAGAACCACTGCTTCAGTTTCTTTCGTGTAACTTCGCCTCCGCAGCGCCAGCAGATACCGCCTGCAGCCTCTTCATTGGAAAGGACTATCCTGCATGCAGGACACCACATCTGATCCTTCTCAGTCTGGTATGCAAGTCCCCTGTCAAAAAGGAGGTTGAAAAAATACTGGGTCCACCTGTAGTAGCCCGGATCGCTTGAATTGATTTCCCTTTCCCAGTCGTAACTCGCTTCAATCAGCTTGAACTGCCTGCGGTAAGTATCCGAGTTGATCCTGGTCACTTCAGCAGGATGTATACCCGTTTTAATAGCGTACTCCTCCGCCGGCTGACCGAAGGCATCCCAGCCCATCGGATGGAGTACATTGAAACCATCCATTCTTTTTTTTCGACAGATGACATCGGTCGGTATGTAATTCTTGCAGTGCCCCACAGACAATCCTGCTCCGGAGGGGTAGGGGAAATAGTCGAGGCAATAGAAGGGTTCTCTGTCAGGTTCTGTACCGGTTCTGTAAAGCTCCATCTCGTCCCAGACGGGCTTCCATTTTTCTTCCAGTTTTCTGAAATCGTAGGGATCCAACTTTGTCCTCCAGACAAAACAAATGCCATGGTTCGTGAACCGGTACTATGACCAGAAAACCAACCAAGGTAAAGTATTCGCTATCCGATATCCAGTGTTCAACAGGATACCTGCGAGTACACGAATGGAGCATTCTGCAGTTGAATCAGTACTAATCCATGCAGGGAAAGAGTATGTACAGGGAGCCGTTCTTATCGTCCTTGCGGAGTGCACAGCCGGCCAGCTGCAGAATGAGGCTGAGCAGGGAGATTTCCGAGGCTTGAGGAATCCCTCCTGAAAAATCGATCGGTACAGTTGTATCGTAAAGCCCTGCAGGAACAATCTTCAAAGGGCTGCCATCCGTCTTCTGAATTTCCAGTTTTACGTACTGTTCCGCTTCCCTGTAGAGATCCCCCGTATACTCAAGGTTCTTTCTTCGGATGACAGATACCCTGAAGTCCGGCGCGGCTTCAGGGCATACAATACTGCAGAGTTGAATAGTAATACGCTGAATCAGGTCGATATCACCGGATATGTCGAAAAGGCTGCCTGATATGGAAACAACCGGAGAGAACATTCCTGCCTCAATAAAGGAGGAAATGACCTTATCAATATAGAGTTCGGTATTGATACGTTCAGGAACCGCTTTCAAAGACATCTGGATCAATCGAAGGTAGAGATAGCCCTTGTCCATGCCCTCAAAGGCGTACTTTGCAGTATTCAGAACAGCAGCTACAGGATGATCGGGGTTAAGGACCTTCTTTATATGCATGAAACCTCTGCTGATTCCTTCAAGAAGGCTGTCCAGCATATCTCTTAATGCGGATGCCGAATCTTCGGCTGATTCCATCTGCCCCAGATGCATTAAATACGAAGGTTCTGATACCGGCCACCAGATGATGAGTGATTCCCCAATATGACCGTCAAGTGCTACTGCAACCATCTGCACAGACTCTCCACTTGCGGTTTTGAGCTTAAGGTTCAGCCTGCCTTTTTTCAGGATACCAGAAATCGATGCATCCAGATGTGACCATTCGGTACCCGAGAATAAATCATAGACTGTCCGGTTGGAAATGGAGGCGTCGGATACATCCATCCAGGTGGACAGGAGTATCCTGCCGCTGCTGTTGGAAATAAGAAACTTGCCAGCCGCCCTGTCCGCGATGAATGTGAATCTTTTTCCAATAGCTGATTTTTCAAGTTCCACGCAGGTTCTGGCAACATTTCGGACAAAATCCTTCAGAATAGAGTAATCTCTTCCGCCGTTGAACAGACATTCCCCGATAACCTCGTTATCAGTTTCAAGGGGGATTTTCCATTGGTGCAGCGCAACTCCATCTGTTTTCTGATCGTAGGATGTTCGCGTAACAGGATTGGTTCCCTGGATCTTCAGGGTAACCCTGGATGCTCCTGATATTTCAAGAAGTGCAGCTACTGCTGCCTCTTTAACCCTGATCCGGTCAGATGCCGATAACAGTGCCGAAGTACCTCTGCTTAGAGCGGAATATGTCTCGGCTGCCTTTTTAGCTGCATTGATACTGTAAACATCATCTGATTCAACTCCTGCCACGATTATTACAGGTTCAAGATTTCTCCCCTCGACTGATTCCGTTCGAAGAAGGCGCCAGGTACACCTGGTAGTTTCTCCATCCTGATTCTCAACTTCCCAGGATTCCGGGAATTCGGAAGATCCGTTTCTGATGAATCTCTGAGCAGCGCTGATACCGCCTATACCGCTAAAAAGTATATTGGCGGCAATCTCAGACCTGGCAGTGGCCAGATCGAAGGAAACTCCTGTCAGTTCCTCCATGGGCTTGTTCCACAAAATAACCGACCAGTCGATCCTGAACAGGGCAACAGGTACATCAAGTGAATCGATCACGGTGCCCGCAAGTTTACTCTGCCTGCTGAGCAAAAGGTCCAGATGTTCTATCTCAGTCTTGTATTCGTTAGCGTTGTGATATGCCCTGATCGCTCTGGCTGCTATTTCTGCTAAGGGAAACAGCTCTATCGATGAATCGGTTCCAATTGAAGCTATAATAATGTAACCGTAGGTCTTTCTGTCCGACTCCAGAGGAAATACAAGGCAGCTGGTGAACCAGGAATCAAGGGCTCCCATATCATCCCCGGTGAGCCTGTAACCGGTATCGGAATCGACCAGGACTGAAGCCAGCCTCAACTCCAGAAAGACTTCTGGTACATCATCCGGCCAGTCGGATGTGCAGCCTGCGAGCCTGCTGTCGGAAAGGGGATCCGATAGATAAATAGCTACAGCGTCAGCATTAATACTGTCACGCAATTTTTCAGCGATTTCAGCAGTGCTGAAAGTTCTGGCGGAAAGGAGGGTATCAGCAAGATGATTAATTCTTTTTACCATTTCAAGGGAATTTCTACTGTTTTCGTTCACAATTGTGATTTCGGAAATATCCTCAAATATTCCGACAGCGTAGAATACGTCACCATAATCCTCAAGGATCGGGTGAACATCCTGAAGGATTATCCTTCTTGTTTTATCAGGAAGGATGAATCGGGCAGTTCTTGCATCCTCCTTCTCCTGTGATTGGTTTGAAAAGAAGGGTCTGGTGAGATCTTCGATGATCTCATAACTTTCGCTGGGCAGGATCTCATGGAGGTGAATACCGAGAAGGTTTTCAACCAGCCCGAACATACGGCCGAAAGCTCTGTTGGCTACAAGTATCCGGAAATCCCTGTCGAATAGAACCAGTCCTGTGGTCACTGAATGGAAATATGCCTGGTTCATTTTTCTGCTTGTTCTGAGGCGATTTTCAGCCTGAAAACTCTCTGTTGTATCGAAACAGGTTCCAACCATACCGCTGCTGCCCGGAGTGAATGTGCACTCTATTCTACGCTGGACATCGGGATGGCAGACTACTTTTATCTGTTTGCCGTCCAGAACCATCTTTACGACATTCTCCCAGGAATACAGTACAGGCGATACCAGAACATCCTGTATACTCTTACCGATCACGTGTTTCTGGGGTATCCTGAATATACTGGACATAGCTTTGTTCCAGAGTGTGATAGTGCCTGTTCTATCGGTTCCCACAATACCTGCACCTAGTTCATCAAGCATGATGTTGCTCCGGCTCTGAAATCCCGGAATACCGAAAATGACTATCTCAGCCTGATCTTTAACTGTGGTGATTGACCCTGTGAGGGAAGATGTGGATAAATGAACCGGGATATCCGGCATTCCACCGGCAAGAACAGTGGCAAGTTCAACGGGAAGAAGAGTAAGAGGCTCAGGTGAATTGATCAGCCTTCGAGCGCTTACACCCAGAAGTCCTTCACTGTCACCGGAAACAAGCAGTACACCTGAATCAGGAGTCCAGCTAATCCTTACCCATCCACGAGAATGTGCGGCGCCTGCCATATTATTATTCATCCGATTCGCTCGAGTCAAACAGCGATGAAACAGCCATAGTTAGATTACATACTGCAGACCAATGCAGAAGTGAGTCCAGGAATCATCAACGAAATCCGAATACTCGTTGGGAAATGAGGTACTTTTCCGGGATCTTCCACTATGTGACAATGCGCAATCTACTCTAACCCGACCCAACTGGTAATTTCCCCCAACGGAGAATGCAAGGCCCACGCGGTTCATATCCTCCCCCTCATTGAATCCGACACCGGCATACATGTTCATATTGTCCTGTATGGGGGTTTCAATGGAGAGCTTCCCGATAAAATAGTTATTATTCAGCGGATCGATTATTTCACCTTCAAAACCCATCGTGGAATTACCTATATGCTCGGCTCTGGCTCGCCCTGCAATCGAGATTCTGGAATAGTAATGATCTGAGGATCCTGAAGTGTAACAGACACCGGCGCTTAACTCATCGTCGGCTAAAAGGAAACCAAGATGGTAACATGCCTCAGAAGCATCCCAGCTCCATGAATATGTTGAATCGATGTAGGGAGTGAATTTTTGATCATACACATATTCGTAACTGACTTCACCGAACCTCAATCCTGCGGACACACCTGCTGAGATATTGTCATTGAAACTCCATGAAGCTCCGCCAACGGCTTCCCATAATCCACCATCAGCTTCGAGCATTTCAACGATATCTATCCCCGGATGAGCGGGATCATCCGGAAGGTAATGCGTTCCATTATACTGGTGATCCGATACCTTTGCGGCGCCGGCTCCAATGACCAGATTCGATCCCGCCCGAAACGCGACCGCACCGGTCAGTGAACCAATGCCTGTACCCGAACGCTGTACGGTACTGGTGCTGTCAACAACTTCCTCATTCCATGCGATCAATGAAGTGGAGGCTGTCATATTGAAACTGTTAACATTGGAAAGAGAAGCGGGGTTCAGTAATACCGCCGATGCTCCCTCTGATCCGAATACTCTGATACCGACAAGAGCAGCTGACCTTATGCTGACAACATTAATAGTGTTCCCATAGTTCAAAGCGTCATGAAATCCGTACCCGAAGCATACAGCGGGAACAATAAATAGAATCAGAACAAGAACACACAGTGATGAAACAGTTCGGGAGTTATGCAGAGATGAAATCCTTGTGAATGAGAAGTGGAGCATATCTGATCCTTTCTTGTATGCTGTGATTGTCCCTGCAATGATACAATCAGTGATTAGTAAAAACAACATTGCGTTCAACTGGATGGTATGCATATTATCCTAAATGATGAAAGGGGCCCGAATGGAGCAGACACTTGTTATTCTTAAGCCGAATGCAGTGCAGAGAGAACTGATCGGTCAGCTGATATCAAAATTCGAACGAAGGGGGATGAAGATAACAGCTATGAAACTGACCAGAATTCCCCTCAAAACAGCAGAACAGCATTATGAAGAACACAGGGGGAAGGAATTCTATAAAGACCTCATCTCCTTTATTACAAGCGGACCATCCGTTATCATGATCCTTGAATCAATGGATGCTGTTGATATTGTCAGATCCATGGTTGGTGCAACTAATCCTGCGGAAGCCGTACCTGGTTCCATAAGGGGGGATTACGCAACCAGTCCTGGCCATAATATGATCCACGCGTCTGATTCCGGTGAAGCAGCAGAACGAGAAATAGAGCTTCTCTTCAAACCGGAAGAGATACAGGAGTACAGGCTGGCAGTAAGACCCTGGCTGTAACCTACAGATTCCAGTTAAGCCCGAAGGAAAGAAGCGATTGCGATACTTTGATATCGATCGGATCCCAGGAAGAGAAAGCGTACGATTCTCTGGTTACGGAAGACCATGCAAAAGCACCGTTCAGAGTTATTCTTCCGAGAGCAATTCCTGTTCCTAAAGAGATGCCTATCCCCTGGCTTTGAACTTCCTCATTTCTGTCGCTGATGGACAGCGCGCCCCTGAAAGTAAGTGAGTTGGAAGGAGAAAACTGCCCCAAGAGCCTGGCTTCCATATTATTGGCTTCGCCTGGATCAACGATCTCAGCCTCAACTCCAAAAGCTCCCTGCTTCGAATCTCCAGTATAGAGCAGGGCGCCGGCGGCAATTCGCGCATCGTAATGATCGGTGGCGGATGCCCATGAGATACCGATACTGGTCATACTGAGGGGAATAATGATGCCTGCGTGCCAGCAGAAATCACTTTCATCCCATGCAATCGAAACCGTTGTATCGTTTTCGGGATTTACCCTGTCCTCAAATGTGGAATCGTAACTGGCCTCGCCAAACCGAAGTCCGCCGGACAAACCTACATTGATCCAGCTCTCCGGGTGCCATGAAAAACCAGCTGCGGATTCGTACAGGCCCCCCTGGGCATCAAGTGTATATTTTTCGATAATTGCACCCGAGATCGGATCCCGGTCGTAATAACTGCCCTGGAATGAGAAATCCGATATTCTTGCTACTCCGGCTCCCAGTGCAAGCTTGCTGCCAACCTGAAATTTCATGGCAGCGGAAAGGTTAGCTAATGCAATCCAGTTGTAATCATGAAGTCCGGTTGTGTCTTCGAAGGATTCGAAAAGCACAGCGGGGCCGATTGAGATTGTAAAAGATGTTCCTGGAATCCTGTAAATGTCAGCAGGATTTGTAAGAACGGAGAGGGCGTCTCCGAACCCAATGGCTCTTGCTCCGCCAAGTGCAAGTGTAACGGTATTGTATCCGGGAATGGAAGTCCCATTGCCATTTGCAGCAGCGTAACCGAAAGCAGAGGTAATACCCGTAACAACAAAGAGAAATGCTAAAACAGAAAATAACATAATCCTCATAATAATCCCCAGTTCATTCTATGTTATGAGTCAGAATGCAACGGCAGCCGCCGGCAGCAGGGTTACCGACGGCTGCATCATCTACTTATCAGGAGAAATTCTCCTTAACATATTCGTACCCTTTTCTTACGGCTTTTTCGTTCAGCTTCATAACCTCTCCAGATTTACCTTTGAACAGGGACGGCATGAGGTTCTCTATCTCACCGGGATCGAACATTCCGGTAACAGCCGCGAAGGCACCTACATTGACCATACTCTGAACCCTCGTATCACCGAGTTCATCGGCAATACCTGTAATCGGTATTGGATATACTTTAAGATCCGTGCGCGAAGGCTCTATGTCGATAAGTGTAGTGTTGTAAATAAGCGCTCCGCCGGGAACGAGTATCTTCTCGAATTTCTCGAGACTCGGCTGGTTCATTGCGATAACCATGTTGGGTTCGGTGCACTCGGATGCACCAATTGTGTCTGCCTGTATTTTGACCGAGCAGTTAGCGGTACCGCCACGCATTTCAGGACCGTAGGAAGGAAGCCAGCTCACGTTGTAACCGTATTCCATTCCAACGTTAGCCAGAGCAATACCGGTGGACATGATACCCTGCCCGCCAAAACCGGCTATCCTCACTGCAACCCTGTCAAAGGCAGCGTCGGGATTCTTTTCGAGATTTGAATCACTGAGTGCAGTATACTCAAGGATTCTCTTGACTTCCTCAGGGTCCATGACCGGAACAGGACGTTCTATTGCAGATGTATCTTCCGAGATATCCCTGAACGTATCAAGAGGGAACCTGGGTATCATGTTCTCTTCAATCCACTTCTGGGCCGGAACAGAATCCATCTTCCATCCGCTGGGACACATGCTCAGAACCTCGACAAAGGAGAATCCCTTCTTGTCCCTTGTGTTCTGTATAGCCTTGCGTACAGCTGCCCTTGTCTTCCTGATATTGGGCATGTCATGAAGAGATGTTCTTACCACATATACCGGAGCCGTCAGCTGATTGATGATTTCGCAAACCTGTATCGGATAACCGTCGGTTTTGACATTTCTCCCGTAAGGCGTTGTAGTGGTTTTCTGGCCCTCGAGTGTAGTTGGAGCCATCTGCCCGCCAGTCATGCCGTAAATAGCGTTGTTAACGAAGAAAACTACCATGTTTTCCCCGCGGTTCGCCGCCTGGAGGATGTTGTTGCCTCCGATAGCCGCAAGGTCTCCGTCACCCTGGTAGCTTATCACGATAGAATCGGGATTAGCTCTGGAAACGGAGGTAGCAACAGCTGGAGCTCTTCCGTGAGGAACCTGCAGATTTCCGGTATGGAAATAGTAGTATGCGAACACACTGCAGCCGACGGGACTGATGACTATTGTCCTGTCTACAATATCGAAATCCTCAAGGGCTTCGGCTATGAGCTTGTGCAGGATTCCATGGCCGCAGCCGGGGCAGTAATGTGTTCTATCCTTCTCGGCTCCGGGCTTATGCTTGTAGACATCAATGAAACCCAGTGGTTTTCTAAGTACTGTTTTCTGAGCCATAATCACACCCCATAAAGTTCGGAGACATTTTCAACGATCTCCAGGGCAGACGGAACATTGCCGCCCATTCTATTGTGCAGATCGGAAATCATCTTTCCGCCCAGCGCAAGATTTACATCGTCTACAAGCTGACCATCAGACATTTCAACGGTAAGAATACCTTTCAGTCCTCTGTCTGCAAGTGAGGCTATCTCATCAACAGGGAAGGGGAAAAGAGTTATGGGTCTGAGCATTCCGAGCTTGATTCCTCTTTCCCGGGCGATAGCGATGGCAGAACGAAGAACACGGCTTGAACTTCCATAACCGATGGTTACGATTTCAGCATCATCCATCCTGTACTCCTCCACCCGCACTTCATTCTTCTGGATGACAGCGTATTTCTTCATCAGTTCTCTGTTCCACTTCTCAAGGTCATCATGATCAAGGTAGATGGAATTGATGAGATGTCGAGAATCAGCCGTTCCGTAAACAGCCCATTCACTCTTGTCCGGGAGCTCTGTCACCGGTTGGGGAAGCTCTACAGCCTCCATCATCTGACCGATAACACCATCGGTGAGAACAAAGACGGGGTTTCTGTATTTATCCGCCAGTTCAAAAGCCAGCATTGTCAGGTCACACATCTCCTGGGCGGAGTTGGGCGCAAGCACAATAACCTTGTAGTTGCCATGTCCGCCGCCCTTGAGAACCTGGTTGTAATCTCCCTGCTCGGGGCCGATGTTGCCAAGGCCGGGGCCTCCGCGCATGATGTCTACAATTACACATGGAAGAGCCGAACCTGCGCAATAGGAAATACCTTCCATTTTAAGGCTGATTCCGGGACCGGAGCTGCCGGTCAGAACCCTCTGTCCGCATCCCGCTGCTCCGTAGACCATATTGATCGCGGCAACTTCACTTTCAGCTTGAAGGAATGTTCTTCCGAATTTCGGGAAGAGCAGGGAAGCCGCTTCCGCTATTTCGCTGGCAGGTGTAATGGGATAGCCGTAGTATGCCTTGCACCCGGCTAGAATTGCGCCGTATACGGCAGCATGGTTCCCCTTCATCAGTTTTCGAGGCATTAGCTCACCTCCTCTGGGACATAATTCCTCAGATATACTGTAACAGCACTGGGCTCGGGACATGTGTAGAAACAATTACCGCATCCAATGCAGCCTTCACCAACGTATTCCGAATAATGAAACCCCTTGGAATTAAGTTTTTCCGAGACCACCAGTACACCCCTGGGGCAAGCCGCTACACACAGCCCACACCCCTTGCATATATCTGGATCGATCTCGGAAAACGGGTATTTCCTGTTTTCGTTCACTGATAAACCTCCCGGTTCATGTTGCGATTTTTCTAAATCAAATACTGTTTTTGATAATACGCCTAAAGATTACCTAAATATGTATAGCAAGTCAACGCAAATCGAATCAAATCGCGTGTTGAACGCTGAAATCAGGGGTACACTTCCAGAGTATTCCCGTCGGTTGACATTATGAATGTACCGTCCAGATCGGTTCTGTAAACCAGCGCCCCGTAATTCTCAAGCCTCTGCACTACTTCATTGTGAGGGTGACCGTAAGGATTACCGTAGCCCACTTCAATGGCAGCGTAATCCGGATCTACCGCCTGCAGCCAGGAACTTGAGGTTGAGGTGCTCGAACCATGGTGTCCAACTTTGAGAACATCTGCTGAAATATCGTCGATGAATCCCTGGCTCAGGGCGCTGAGTATAACGTTTTCACCGCCGGTGGTTTCAAGATCACCGGTAAAAAGAAAAGATACGTTCTCAAAGGTTATCCGCAGAACGATAGACGCATTGTTCGCGTCGCCGCCCAGCGGCTCCACAGGATGAATGCATTCAACTGTAAGGTTCTCATCCCAGTTGAGAAGGTCTCCCCTTCTCGGCGTGACAAAATCCGAACCGTTATCAGAGATCGCCTGAAGGTAAGCCAGGTAAGTTGCCGTAGAATGTTCAAAGCCTGAATCCCACACCGTTGCCACCGGTACATTCTCAAGAACACCGATCAAGCCCCCAATATGATCCGAGTGCGGATGTGTCGCGACAATTCCATCAAGGCTGTCTGCTCCGAGGCTGTCAAGCAGTGGCAGAACCTTTTCGATTCCGCAGCTCCAGCTTCCACTTCTGTCTCCCCCGTCGATCAGATAGAAGTTGTTATCAGGAGTTCGGAGAAGAATAGCATCACCGGAATAGTAATCGTTATGTGAAGGATCTATAAAGAATACTGTCAATCTGGGAGTCAGGTCCGGTGTGGTAACCGAGACTTCATTGCTCCATGAACTGAGCTGTGATTCGTTAAGCGTTTCCACCGCATAATAATAGGGTGTCAGCCCCTCAACTTCATTGTCTTCGTAAGCCGTATCTCCGCTTTCCTCGGATGTGGAAACGATTTCGGCTGATGAGGGATCACCCTCTATGTCAGGGGTGTTGGAACGGTAAAGGTTATAACGGTAGAAATCACTGTCCGGGCATTCGGTCCATCCAAGGGTGATCTGACCGAAAGGACCATCTCCCGTATAAACACCAGTAAGTGTAGAGGGGGAAGGTGGTGCGGCAGCGGGAACAACCACGGAATCCTCGTTGCTCCAGGAATCCAGATCATCCGAGTTCATGGTGCGTACAGCGTAGTAGTAAGTATTCCCCTCGCTGATACCGGTATCGATCCATGCAGTACTCGAAACTGATGAGAAAACTACACTGGTATCCGCAGCTCCTGGATTAGATGCGATTCCGGGGGTCCCGGAACGGTAAATGGCATACCAGGAGAAATTGTCATCAGGGCACTGTGTCCAGACAGCCACTGCCTGGTAGTCACCCTTGCTGTCTATTTCAAGTTCAAGCTCACCTGCAAAAACTGAGACTCTGTTAACTGCGTTAGTATGAAGGGAACTTGTCTCTTCAAGGGTAACCATGAGTATTGATTCGGTGGGGTTGGAAGCATCCAGAGGCCCCGATGGCTCGCTGCAGGATAACAATACAACGATGAAGAGTGTGAGTAGAAAGAATATTGAAAGAATTTGTCTCATCAGAACCTCCATAAATCAGTCAGCATAAGTGAAACATACTTCCACTTGCAGAGCTTCGCTATCCAGTGTTGCTCTCAGAGAATCTTGTTCCAGCCGGCGGGGGTTTTCCTGTAACCGGACATTTCCAGAGTGATTTCATCGCCGTCCCACACTGTAAACCTTACCGCCCTGCAGCCCTGATACTTCAAGTACCGCTCAAGGGTTTCAAGGAATTTGTGAACCGGTAGATTCTCAGCGATCTCAACCTCTGTAACGATGGAGACCGCTCCGGGCTTCAGGACCATACTGCCCAGCTTCTCCCCCGAAAGTTCAAGAACCAGTCTGTCCTCTTCACCTTTGACAAGGCGGGGCGCGTTTTCTTCAGTTCTTCTGCGCTGTTTTATTCTCAGATGAAAGATAGCCAGTAAATATAGAACCCCGAATGAGAGGATGGCCTCCATGACCGGCACATTCCCCTTCAGAACAATCAGAATTGCAAGCAGTATCCCATGCGAGAGGAAGACCAGCCCCATGACAATGGACATCTCACCGGAGAACTCACTGCCGGCTGAAAACCCGGTGACCCTCTTCATCTGGGAAGCCAGCCACGGTTTTCCTCTTGCGGTTGAGATGAGCAGCACACCTGCGAGGATAAGCTCGAGAAGCACGTATCCAGCTCCGCTGTATCCCAGAGCAGACAGCATCTCACCGGCAAGACCTGCGGACGCCAGCACCGCGCCCTCCAGAATGAGTGCGGGGTGCTTTGTACCCCGGAAAACCAGCAGGAAAAGGAACTCCCCAAAACCAAGGGCTAACACAGCAAAGGCGGCAGCGTATCCGCCTAAGAAGATATCAGCTGCAAGGTATCCGGCGATTACAATAAGAGTCGGGTACATTCTATTCCGTTTCAGCTTCTGGTCTCATGATGAATTTCTCGCCATCGGTGTCCAGAAGGACACTATCTCCCTGATGTATGCTGCCATCAATGATGGAGTTGGCCAGTTCATTCTGAACGTACTTCTGTATGACCCTCTTCAGTGGTCTGGCGCCAAATGCCGGTTCGTATCCAAGTTTCGTCAGAAGATC
This sequence comes from Candidatus Fermentibacterota bacterium, assembly GCA_030592645.1. Taxonomy (GTDB): domain Bacteria; phylum Fermentibacterota; class Fermentibacteria; order Fermentibacterales; family JCC-6; genus Aegiribacteria. Next base: position 31,921 of record JAUVIR010000008.1, read on the forward strand.
CAGGGCTGATTCGGACGGTATAAGGGTTATGTTCTGTTCCTTCAATATTCTGTTCAATCTCTTAAGCTGGATCTCGACGATCTCTCTTAACTCCTCACGTCCAAGCGGGCGGAAAACGATAATATCATCTATTCTGTTGAGGAACTCAGGCCTGAAATGTGTGCTCAGTTCCCTCTTGGCCCTTTCCGTAAGTTCCTCCTGGGTCAGCTTGCCGGCGCTTTCGGCTATCCAGTCACTGCCGAGGTTGCTGGTCATGATGATAACCGAGTTTCTGAAATCAACGGTCCTGCCCTGGCCATCCGTAAGGCGGCCCTCATCAAGTATCTGCAGGAACACGTTGAATACCTGCTGATGAGCCTTTTCGATTTCATCGAACAGAATGACTGAATAGGGTCTTCTTCTGACTGCTTCTGTCAGGTACCCTCCCTCATCGTATCCCACGTATCCCGGAGGAGCGCCAATAAGCCTTGAAACGGAATGCTTCTCCATGAATTCACTCATGTCTATCCTGATAAGGGCATTCTCATCATCGAAGAGGAAATCGGCGAGGGATCTTGCAAGCTCTGTCTTACCCACACCTGTAGGTCCCATGAATATGAAACTGCCCAGGGGTCTGTTGGGGTCCTGCACGCTTGCGCGCGATCTTCTGACAGCCTCGGAAACCGCAGAAACCGCTTCATCCTGACCGATAACTCTTCTGTGAAGCTCATCTTCAAGTGTGAGAAGCCGTTCCTTCTCACTCTCCATCAGCCTTGATACAGGAATACCTGTCCATTTGGAGACCACTTCGGCTATGTCATCGGCAGTTATCTCCTCGGAGAGAAGCGAACCCTCCTTCTGAAGGTCGTTCAACCTGTCTTTCAGGGTAGCGGATTCATCCTCCAGTTCACGGATGGTGCCGTAAGTTATTTCCGCCACCTTTTCAAAATCACCCTGGCGCTCAGCTATCTTGGCCTGGGAGCGGAAATCTTCAATAATCCTGGCATTATCACGGATCTTATCGATAAGATCCTTCTCATTCTTCCAGCGAAATTCAAGGGCTGTTCTATCCTCCTCCAGGTCTGCCAGATCTTTCTCGATCATATCCAGCTCAGTCTTGCAATCAGCCTCATCTTCTCTGCGCAATCCTTCCCGTTCAATCTCCAGCCTCATTATCCTGCGCCTGATCTCATCTATCGATTCGGGCATGCTGTCGATCTCAATACGCAGCCTGCTTGAAGCTTCATCCACAAGATCTATCGCCTTATCGGGCAGGAACCTGTCGGTGATGTAACGGTTGGACAGTGTTGCAGCGGCAATGAGTGCCGCGTCCTGGATAATAATTCCATGGTGACTTTCGTACCTGTCACGGAGCCCCCTTAGAATACTTATCGTATCCTCCACAGAGGGAGCTTTAACAATAACGGGCTGGAAGCGTCTTTCCAGCGCAGCGTCTTTCTCAATGTGCTTCCTGTATTCATCCAGTGTAGTGGCACCTATGCAGTGCAGTTCTCCGCGGGCAAGTGCAGGTTTCAGCATATTTGCCGCGTCAACCGCGCCTTCAGCGGCACCAGCGCCAACAAGCGTATGCATCTCATCTATGAAAAGAATGATTCTTCCCTCAGCATCAGCTATCTCTTTGAGGACAGTCTTCAGCCTCTCCTCGAATTCTCCTCTGAATTTCGCTCCTGCGATCAGAGCACCCATATCCAGAGCAAGTACGCTTTTATTCCTGAGCGTTTCAGGGATATCACCTTCAGTTATCCTTATAGCGAGTCCCTCGACAATTGCGGTCTTACCTACTCCGGGCTCGCCTATGAGAACGGGATTGTTCTTTCTTCTCCTCCCCAGGACCTGCATGATCCTTCTTATCTCATCATCCCTTCCTATGACAGGATCAAGCTTCTCCTGACGCGCCATTGCTGTAAGATCCCTGGTGTATTTCTCCAGAGCTTTGTAATTGTCTTCGGCTGATTCAGAATCAATCCTGGAAGAACCTCTAACGGAGGCTACAGCTTCCAGGAAATCTCTCTTCGTAACCCCCATCGAACTGAAGATATTCGCGACCTTACCGCCCGAACCAAGCAGAGCCAGAAAAAGGTGCTCCCTCGCTACATATTCATCCTTCATTTGAGCGGCTGCTTTTTCCGCTGCATCCAGTACCCTTGTCAAGTTCGAGGACATCCTCGGTTCGGATCCTCCCCGGGTTTCAGGCAGTGAACCCAGCGCTCCAGTTACCTCGTCTCTTATCGTCTGGCGGTTAAGTTCAAGGCTGTCCAGTACTCCGCCGATTACACTATCATTATCATCAAGCAGCACTGCTGCGAGATGAATGGGAGCTATCTCCGGATTACCGGCTTCAATAGCCATTCTGCCAGCCTCCTGGACAGTTTCCCTTGACTTTATCGTAAATTTCTCAAAGTTCATTGATTACCTCCTGTCCGTACAATAGAAGCATATACCTTGCCATGCAACCTTTGAGGTCACGTTTATCGGGGTCGTATCTTGAATTTTGGCATTTGATTTGTTGAAACATTAACGAATGCCAAAATTCAAGATACGACCCTATTCCCCGACCCCTTTTCTGTTTTAACATCCGGTTGTAGTTTCTCCTGACTGGAAAGTGGGATCATTCACAATCTAAGGAGAAAACGTATATGGTAAAGACTGGAGTCATCGGACTTGGTTACTGGGGACCCAACCTGCTGAGGAATCTCTACGCCAATCAGCGGAGGGGTGAACTGGTGATGTGCGATTCTAATCCCGCCCGACTTGAAAAGATCAGATCAAGATACCCCGATGTGAGTTTCACGTCTGATTGTCAGGACCTTTTCAATGACAGCAGCCTTGACGCCATTGTAATCGCTACGAATGTCTCCTCACACTATCCGCTCGCTAAAGAGGCTCTGCTCGCTGGAAAACACGTATTCGTTGAAAAGCCCTTCGCCGCCAGCATCGAGGAGGCGCAGGAGCTTGTCGACCTGGGCAAGAGCAAGGGTCTGGTTACAATGGTAGGACATACATTCATGTTTTCACCTCCCGTTATCAAAACAAAGGAGATAATAGACAGCGGTGAACTGGGTGACATTCACTTCATCACATCCAGCCGGGTGAACCTCGGTCTTCACCAGAAAGATGTTTCCGTGATCTGGGATCTTGCCCCGCATGATTTCTCCATGCTGTTCTACTGGCTCGGGGAGGAACCTTCGGGAGTAAGCGCCTTCGGACATGCCTACGTTCTTGAAGGTATCCCGGATGTGGCTTTCATAAACCTTGCTTTCCCGAGCGGTGCCATCGGTAACGTTCAGGTTGCCTGGCTTGCACCTTCAAAACTCAGGAGAACGGTGATCGTCGGAAGCAGAAAAATGCTTGTCTACGACGATACAGAACCCATTGAAAAAATAAAGATTTATGACAAGGGTGTGGATATTATCGAACCTGAAAGTTTCGGAGAATACCAGCTTACCTATAGAACGGGAGATATCATTTCGCCAAAACTGCCAACGGGTGAACCCCTGGCAGCCGAGATGGAGGAATTCCTGAGCTGCATAGAAACCGGAAACAGCCCCAAGTCATCAGGCGAGGAAGGTCTTGCCGTTGTGAGAGCTCTTGAGCTTGCCGATGCCAGCCTGAGGAAAGCGGACTAAAGGAAGGAACAGCTGTCCATGGATTCTTCAGTACACCTCAGTACGGAGGAACTCTATATAACCGGAGAATCGGATGAACCTCTTGACCTGGCAGTTCTTGCCGGATCCATGATAGTTCTTCTCGGTAACGATGAAACCATCGCTCCTGACCTTGCCCTTATTCTCGCAGGCAGAAGAGCTCCTGCTTCCGGGATTGTCCGCCTCGGAGATGATGACCTGGATGTCAGAAGTCACAACGCAAGAGGAAGGGTTGAATACGTTTCCTGCGATTTCTCCTGTCCTCCGGGAATGACCGTCTCAGGACACCTCTCCCTTGCATCCGCAGCAGCAGGTTACAGTAAAAAAGATACCAGGGATGTTCTATCACAGCTTTACACCTGGTGTTCACTTGAAAACTGTATTGATGAAAAGGTGAATGAGCTTTCGCCCGATGACCGGTACCTTACCGCCTTTGCCGCCGCTTGTCTGCCGATTCCAGATGTCTTTGTGCTTCAGGGACCCTTTCCTGAAAAACTGCATCCGCTCCTCGAAGACATCTGTCAGGGAGGGTGCGCGGTCATCGCATCCCTTCCAGAAGTTCATTGCATACCTCAATCAACCGACAGGATCGCAATCTGTGACTCTGATGATGTAAGACAGATCGTAAGGCTCGGGGAATTGTCGGATGCCTGTTCCCATCTTATGCGGCTGCAAGTCAGGTTCTTTCCTGTCCTGCCCAGAGCAGTAATGGAAAGCCTGCCCGGAGCCCGGAATGTTCTGGCAATACATGGCGGATACGAATTCCTTCACACTGGACTCTCCACTGCAGTTACAAACCTGGTTAACCTTGCCAGGGCCAATTCAAGACAGATAACAGGGCTTGAGGTAAAACCACCCTCAAACTCCGAATTAATGGAATACTTCACAGTTGATGATGAACCTGGAGAGGCGGATCTTTTTTGCGCAGAAGGCCTGGATATCTGAGAATTTACGCCTCTGTATTCCGGTATATGTCGGAATGGGCTTTACGCAGGCAGCTTTTTATCTGGATTCTGCTGGCCGCTCCCTTAATTGCATGGATCCTCCCGGGACAGACTTCTGTTCCGTTTCTGCCCCTGGTGATATCCTGCATTACATACTGCGGGCCAGCCGCATTCATCGCGGGATGGCGCTGCTCGAGTGCAAGAAGTAACCTTGCGGATATCCTGTTCAGCACAAAAGCCGGGAAATACTCGCTGATACTTCCGGAGATTCTGCTCCCCGTGCTCGCCGGTGTGCTTCCCGCGCTTGGTCTGGCGATCCTCTGGACAGCAGGCAGAGGCGGTTTCCCCTGGCAGTTATGGGTAGTTATTCCCTTCGCTTCTCTGACCGCTGTTTCAATAACGATTCTTCTGGAGAAGTACCTGCATCAGACGGGATATATGCTCAATCTTCTGGCTTTCATGGCTCAGGCATCCACCGCATCATGGGTCCTCTCCCCTGTTTTCCAGCTCATGATACCTCAAGGATATGTTCTGTGGACTCTGAGATGGATCGATGGCAGCGGGGCAGCTTACCACGGAGATATGTATGTTTTCGCAGCGGTAATTCAGGGAATCGGATTGATACTACTCACGGTTAAAGTGCTCTCAGATTCAGGAATGAACCGTTCAGCGTAATCTCGGGATTTCCATTAACCTTTGATCAAAAGCAATTGATTTGACCAATTGTGATGATTTCATGATAATTAACTTACTATGCTTAAACTGATATTGTATCTGAGTTTCTCTGGAACAACCATAATAACAACCACTCCTAATGGTTCGTTTGACTATCTGGAGTATGATAATTATGCGCATGTTGTTGAGGGTGAGTTTATCACTGAGAGCGCTGATTCTGTCTACTTAAGAGTCACTGAAGTCTGGACAGGGTCATCCGAAACTGGTGATGAACTGACACTCTTCATTTGGTCCAGTACATTCCTTGAGCAGGGAGAGAAGGCTCTTTTCATAGCAGATAGCACTGGAATACTTCAGTGCTTAGGTCATGCAAGAGAAGGCTTCTATATCTTGATTGGAAACACTTCTCCGAACATCCTTACGGTGGATGATCTGGAATTGCTATCCCGGGGAGATGAACCGGAGTTCAATAAGCATGAATCTCAAATCACTGTTCGATTTCCGCTTTCCTCAGAAGTGATCGATATCACGGTTGCTCCAACGGAGAACGGTAGACGAACTATTTCAAATTACTTACCCTGGAATGATCTGGATCCATTTGGAAACATCTGTTCAGGCTACACTAATATGACGGAATTCGGCATGATCCCATCTGAAGATGATCTCTATCAGGGAGTTCAGTTGGGTATTTTCGCTGGTGATGTCAGAAAGTACTCTGGTGGTACCTATTTCATTGATCTCTGGCCGAAGTACCCCTGCTTTGCATCCATACAGAATATGGATGATTTCCATGAATACGGCTCAATTCCCGTCTATATGTTCAGGATCGAGATGGAGAATGAAGATTACTGGTCCATAGGTTTGCCAGATGAAGCTATCATGGTTAGTGCTGGCAGGGATTTCTACCTGAGAGGCCGGCAAAGATGGGCTTCAGAGGATACTAGAAGATACTTGGAAAATTTCGATCTTTTCTTCAGAACATTCGCTTCAGGTGGTTCCGGTTATTCAAGCAGAGGTACTATACTCAGGATTGACGACATGGACCGCGAATTGAACCGTCCTCTCCTTGCTACCATGTTGAAAGTACTTAAGGATCGACCGATCTCTGGAACTCTGTATTTTGTTGAGTCAGATGATTCTGAACCAGAGCTATATTCCGACTGCACCATAAGCCTATATACACCAACTTTCGAGATTGCAGCAACTTGCGATACTACTACTATGGATGCATTGATTAACGATGTTACTCTATCGTTCAATGATACTGGCAGTGCCATCTTGGAATATGACGGCAGAACTTTTCCTCAAATACACATGAATCTGGGCTTCCCATGGTCCGGCGTTCACCCTCCAATAAGACAATACACCTATGCCGTGTTTGATTATCCTGGAGATGGGGATTATTACCTTCTTCTCCATTTTTCAAGTGTTCGTCAGAGTACATACATTGATGGTGCAGATGATATGCTGATATCGGCACTCATTCATTATTGGATAAAAGATGGCATAATTGAGGGTAAGATCTACAAGTTAGACAGTACTAGTTTTGAAATAGGACACGTCGGAACTTTCTCAATGTCAAAGATTTAATTACTCCCAGGTTACTGTTACGCTGTTCAATACTGGCGTTAGATCCGGATTGTCGGATTCCAGGACCACCTTGTACTGAAAAGTCCCGGAACTCGATTCTCTATAGTCCAGCAGACTGCCCGGTTCGATCATAGGACCGTACCAATCCATTGAATCCATATTATCGAATCGAACATAAAATGAAATAGATGTGCCCTCAGGCTCTTCAGAAGACCAGGCTATATCCTGCCAGATAGTAGATTCGTCAGCTAGAAGAACCTCCGAGAGAAGTCCTCCTGTTCTATCGCTGCTGAAATGATCTATGAACCAGATGTTATAATCGGATATATAGATTAACTCCTCAGTACCGTTTCCATCAACATCGGCGCAAACAAGATTCGTCAATGATTCATCAAAGACGATTAAACGCCGTTCAAACCCAGCATTCTGATCGTACGCCAACATGAACTGTTCTGATCCTGCAGTCTTATAGTTGTGTAATATCCAAGATCCGCCATCTGCAATCTTCTCAAAACAGTATCTTTCCGTGCAGATATCCTGATCTCCGTCATTGTCAATATCACCAGAGCATACAGGAGCGTATATCGTACTGGATACTTGTTCATTCAGTAACAATGTATCCGCAACCCAACGGGATCCTTGATACTCAAACAATACAAATCCATCTCTTGAATATCGATGCTGTCTAGAATCAATAAGAACGAGTAAACTGGGAAATGTGCTTTCAACATCTGATATAGTTGATGCAGGTAGCAGAAGTACTAGTCCTATTCTGTCAATCGTGACTCTTGAAGATATATATAATCGGGATTGCGTGTATTCATTCTCTTCGAACCGGTGGACTCTTAATTCATGAGGCCAATGAGAAGTCACTATATACATCTCCTTGGATCCATCACCATCGTAATCATCAACCACCATAGATAAAAGAGAGAAAATAGAATTTTCATCTCTATCAATAATATGCTTCACCCACTCCGAATCATCTGTACCGGGATTTTCCCACCACGCAGTGTCAGTTGAAGTGCGATTTCTGCCAATGATGTCTTCCAATCCGTCTCCATTGAGATCAAAACAGACTAAATTGCTTCCGATATAGAAGTGCTTATCGATGTTCCTGGTAACCCAGACATCCTCCTCTATCTGAAAGGAAATGCACAATCCATCCTCATCCGATATCACAGCAAGGTCTCGAAGACCATTGTCATCGAAATCAGATACAGCTAAAATTCTTGGTTTGTAGAATGGGTCCTGAATATTGTGATACAGCCAGCTGGAGTTATCACTCACATTCTCCAACCATCCAATTCTATTATCTATTTTCTGCAGTAGAAATAGATCAATATCTCCATCTGAATCAACATCGGTCGGTATAAAACTGGTTATCCTGAAATCCTGCTCAAAACTTATGGGTTCTCTCACAAATCCGCTGGTCAGTACCAGGGAACCGGGAAGGCTAAAACAGTCTATTCCCCATGCTGAATGGAACCTGTCATACCATTCAAACGTACCTCTTAGTTCCCTCTCCCCTCCTTCCCATGTTGTCTGTGTTGCACAACAACTCAAGCTAGTATCCTGAGCAATGCATGGTTTGAGAACACCAACAATAAGAACGAGCGATGCTTTCATTGCATAAAGCGATGTTAACGGGAATGTCGAGTTATATCTCGATGAGGATCGGTATTTCTTCACTATATCCACTCCTGAGTTTAAACTCCACAACCACCCTTGAAGCACTTGTTACAATCACATCGATACTGATTCTTTGCATACCAACCATCAATGCCTGAAGAGAATAGAAACCCGGAGGAATCCCAGATATAGTAAATTCTCCGTTACAGCCGGTCATAGCTCCCAATGCAGTTCCAACGATCATCACAGTTGCACCTTCGAGGGGATGCCCTCTGTAAGTCGTTACAATGCCACGTATAGTGCCCGAAGTTAATTCTTCAGAGCTTGAAACAACTGGATTTAGTACAATAGTAAGCAGTAGAATTTTCAATAGCATAAAATACTCACCTCTTAGGACAATTTAATCAGACCTTCAGAGAGATGCAATAAACAGAATACATAGGTTCAGAATACGGAGCTGGAATGAAATACTCTGAGATAAAATCTGATACTCCTCGCACTTAAAGTGCTCTCAGCGACGGTAATGAAACATTCAGATTAACTTCGGGAAATCCATCTGGAGCCATTGAGCACAAACCTTCTTTTCAAGTCGAATCCACTGGTGATGCCGATGCGCTTTGTGACTGCTATATCAGGTCTGCTGCCCTCAGTCCGAACCAGTACCTGAATCTCCCCGTCTTCCAGCGAGATACCATTGTGGTTTCTGTCTATTCCGAACGCCTCGGAGAGTTTACCAGGACCACTGCACAGATTCATGAGTTTTTCCGTTCTGCGGTTCGCAATCATAAGTTCAATTCCTTCAAACGGTTGGGCGGCACGGATCAGAACGGCTTCTCCACTTCCTGGTATTCCGGATGTAACATTGAAGCAGTTGTGAACACCGTAGATCAGATATACGTAAGCCAGCCCCCCTCTCTCGAACATGAGCCGATTTCTGGGGGTTCTGCCGCGGAAGGAATGGCTTGCCGGATCATCCTGGGTGTAAGCCTCGGTTTCAACAATTATCCCGGATATGAATCCGCCGCCAACCTTCCTTCTCAACAGACAATCGATAAGATCAGGGGCCAGTACTACAGCATCCCTGCTGAAGAATCCGGCGGGCGGCGTTGTGTAATTCTCCAGAATCCTCCTCCTGTTTCCAAAAGAGATAATAACGTACATTATAGTTAGAGATTAAACAGGCAAGGAGGATGAAATGAGTGACTGTCCATTCTGTAATCCCGATGAAGACAGAATCATCTGGAGAGATGAGAATGTGTACGTTATTCGCGACCTTTACCCGGTATCCCCGTCCCATTCGCTGATTATTCCCTTCAGACATTTCGCAAGTGTATTCGATGCCACCGAAGAGGAGCTGACCTCCATGTCCCGCGCGCTCAGTTTCAGAAAGAAACAGCTCGAGCAGTCCCTTGCAGCGGATGGTTACAATATCGGAGTGAATGAGGGAAAATCTGCAGGGCAGACGATACCTCATGTTCATATACACCTTATACCGAGATTTGAACGGGACGTTGATGATCCAAGGGGGGGAATAAGGGGAGTTATTCCAGAGAAGAAAACATATCCCAACTAAACCCATCACCGAGCATTGCGGATCCTCTTCTTACCTGCCGGATGAGCTGTGGTTCCGCTTCCACCCCGCCCCTGTGAAACAGCGATGGTTCGTGGGTTTTGAAGCTTAAGTCTATGAAGAGGATGTTGATGAGAAATAAGAGATCATTCGAAGAAACACTGAAGTGTATTCAAGCGCCGATGGTTCTCGATGTCGCAACGGGAAACGGTAACTTCGCAGATCATCTGAGAACAGAGTATGAGGGTATCGGCACCATCACAGGCATCGATGTAAGCCCGAATGGATTGGAAAGATCAAGGAAAGCACTGGAAAAGATCGATGACATGCTCACTGTATGCATGGACTCTTCGGAACTGGCATTTCCCGCGGGGAGTTTCGATATGGTCTGCATTTCCAATTCCCTTCATCACATGGCAAGGCTGGATGATGCTCTTGCGGAGATGATGCGAGTACTCAGACCCGGTGGATATTTCCTTGTACGCGAAATGTACAGTGATAATCAGACCGAAGCACAGATGATGCATGTTCTGATGCATGAGTGGTGGGCAACTATCGACACGCTGAATGGAATACCCCATTTCAGTACTTTTCCCAGGAAGGAAATCCTTCTTGTATGTGGAGGGCTTGATCTTGAAGAGATGATCGTCGCTGATTACTCATTCCTTGAGAGTGATCCTTTGGACAGAGAAGTAATAGACCGCATAAACGGCGCCATAGATACCTATATCGCAAGGATAGAAGATCCCCAGAGTAATTCAGAACTGGCCCGGAGGGGCGAACAGCTGAGAAATAGACTTCACAATGTCGGCTTTCACAGGGCCACTTCCCTTGCGCTTCTTGGCATGAAACCATCGAGCGCTATATAATTCACGGGAACTGATTCTACACAGAATGTATTGTTTATTAATAAGTTATAGGCTACTCGGAGTTACTGTATTTTTATATTTAAAACAATTAACTGAAAGGTGAACCATGAAACTGTTACTGACCCTTTTTCTTATAACCGGACTGGCCCTTTCCGGAACCATCTCCCCCCGGCTTTCAGAGGAGATGAGTACTTCTGCAGACACGGAGCTGTTCAGTGTATTGATCAAACCTGTTGGCTCTGTAGATACGGAATACATAGCCATGGCCACTGTAGGAATGACCAGGGACGAAAGACGCGCATTTGCAGCAGGAGTAATGAAAGACCGGGCCGCGGAAGCCCAGGCGGGTATTCTTGCGCAGCTTTCAGTTTATGGCGATGAATCCGTTTCGGATGTCCATCCGTTCTGGATCGTTAATGCAATAGTTGTTTCACTTTCGGCAGAGGTTATTGAACAGATAGCCATCAGAGACGACGTTCTTTTCATCAGGATGATGAACACCGAGAACGCTCTCATTGAACCTGTTGATATTCATCCCTCCACTCATGATGAACTGGATGCCGTAGCATGGGGTGTATCCCAGATAGGAGCCCCGGATGTCTGGTCTCTTGGATACAACGGCTCCGGTGTGGTGGTCAGTATCGTTGATACCGGCGTGAATCACGCCCATTGGGATCTGCACAATAACATGTGGCACGACACGGCTGCCGGTTTCCACTACGGATGGGATTTTGAAAACAACGACGGCGACCCGATGGATTCAAACGGACACGGAACCCACTGCGCCGGAAGTGTCGCCGGTGACGGTACGGCGGGAACCGAAACGGGTGTTGCACCCGGGGCAACGATAATGGGCCTGAGAGTGGCCAACTCAACAAGTGCAGAAGCCCAGTTATGGGATGCCTTCCAGTTCAGTATCGACCACGACGCCGATGTAATTTCAACTTCAATGGGCTGGCTGCAGTCATGGGATCCGGATCGTGTGTCATGGCGCGAATCCGAGGAGAATGTCCTTGCAGCAGGCATCTGCCATTCGGTAGCGGCGGGAAATGAGGCCGGCAACACTTCCACATACGGTGACATAAGAACACCGGGAGACTGCCCGCCTCCATGGCTCCATCCCGACCAGACCACATCAGGAGGTCTTACGGCTGTTGTAACCGTCGGCGCAACAGACATCGGAGATAATATCGCCAGTTTCTCCAGCGTCGGTTATTCAACCTGGATGTTCGATGATCCCTGGTTCGATTACAACGACACTTCACCTAATATCGGCCTTATCGATCCGGACATCTCCGGACCCGGCGTGGATATTGTCAGCTGTAACCTTACAGTCTCAGGATACACCACCATGAGCGGAACCTCAATGGCTACTCCTCACCTTGCCGGATGTATGGCGCTGGTAATAAGTGCCAATCCCTCCCTTTCGCCGGCAGTAGTTGACTCCATCCTTGAGGTAACGGCCCTTGAACTGGGCAGTGCCGGTAAGGATAATGTATTCGGTTCGGGAAGGGTTGATGTGTACGAAGCCGTACTTGCTGCTCTTTCAGTATCGATAGAAGAAGGTCTGGGCGAAGAATCCCCTCATCAGCTCCTGATAGCACCCGCTGGACCCAATCCGGCATTTTCTTCCGTACTGTTCGACCTGTACACAGGCACTTCATCTAATGTGGAAGTATCCGTATACGATGTTGGAGGACGTGTTATTGATGTTATTCACAGCGGAGAGCTTGCAGGCGGAAACCACAGTTTCACCTGGGGAATTCCGGAAACAATGAGTTGCGGCATCTATTTCCTGAGAGCTGAAACTCTCAATGATACTGCCACTATGAGATTTACCGTATTGAAATAACTCACGATCAGTTTCTTCGCGAAAGAACCCCGTCTCCTGAGGGAGGCGGGGTTTCGCTAATACCTTATGGTGTAATGCAGCTCGACGGTTGGCTCGAGATATCCGTGTATGGTGGTTCTGCTGGTTCCCTCAGCGTAGAAATCAGGACTGAAAAGGTACTGGACGCTGACAGTTCCAGGATCGGCAGAGAATACATCGTCTTTGTACGAAACGTAAAGATCGGGCAGTACATACTTTCCAACATTGAGTACAAGGCTCGTCGTATCGGAAAGCAGCTCCGGTGAAATCTCGAATGTATCAAGGCCGATCTCATGCCTGAGATTCCGGGCAAGAAGGCTTCCCAGCATAGTCTGGGCTACATTCTCAACTTCGGATCTGATAGAACTTGAATTCATCTGCTGCATCTCGCCGTAGGTCAGTCCTACTGCCAGCAGTGTAAGAATATCCTCCTGCGCTACCTGGCCGGATGGACCCTGGCAGGAGAGGGAGATATCAAGATTCTCCAGATCTCCGGAAATGACAATTGTAATTACGTATTCCTCGTGGCTTATCATGCTGCGCACCCTGGTTTCGGCTGTTACGTTCAACTGCATGACCGGAGGATTGCCCTGTATGATATTCACCCTTCCTTCAGTTATCTGGAAATCCCTCTGAAGCAGAGTGATCCTGCCTCTTACCGCCGATACATATCCGTTCACTGTCGGCTCTCGCTCAAGCGTGAATATCCTTAGTTTCAGAGCCATCTCGATATCCGCGAAGTTCGTTCTGAACCAGAGATCCCCTGTCCCGGCCACATCAATGGAGAGATCGAATGGAAGCTCCCCTGAACCACTGGACGAGGAGGAACTGACCGGTTGAGGAATACCCACCGCACCCTCTATAATCTTAATCTGCCCCGACAGGACAGGTCTTTCTTCCAGTCCGTTTCCACTTGATGAAAGCCCTCCTGAGCAGATGACAGCTCCCATTCCCGGTATGGCGATCTCCATATCTGACAGTGTGGAATTGAGAGTGTAACTGCCTAATTCAAAGGGGATCAGACTTACGATATCAGCATACCAGCTTGAGGAAAAGTTTCCAGTGCTCTCACTGCCGGAACCAAGCGTAAGCCTGGCGTTGTATCCCCTTTGGGTAGTGTCGGGATAATTCATGTAGAAATTCACATTCGGCAGTTCTATTCCAAGCACGGTTATATACAGCCGGTTTATCCTTGCTGACGCTTGAATCTCCAGAGAATAATCCTCGGAATTCTTCTCGTACTCGATCCTCGCAGAAACACTTGCCCCCATGGTTTTCACGGGTGACGGCAGAATATAGAAAAGCCAGTCACCTATATCGTTAACCTCAAGCTCAAGCCATTGGATCTTATCAAATAGAAGAGCAGCATCGGTTCCGGCCCAGACATCAACGGCTCTCATCTGAAGACCGGATCTGACACCATCATGCCACGCGTATATCCCGTTCACATTGAAAGCATTGTTCTGTGCGGAAATATCAAGTGTTATGCTGTCCATCCTGAACTGACCGTAAACCGGATCCGATATCTGTCCAATCAGGGAGCCGTGAACACCGGATGTATCGCTGAGATAGGATAATCTGAAGTTACCGACCCCCGACATATCTGCAGGTAAGCCGGAGAAGGTACTGAATGAACTGAGATCGAAGTTTACAATATCAGCGTGCATTTCCATTTTTTCTGCGCTTAGCATCCCGGACATGGCAAAATCTCCCACTGGAGGGTCGAGCCAGAGAGTGTCCAGGGTTATCGTACCGTTTTCAGTGAATCCTGACAATCCTCCGGATGTGATCACTCTCAGCTTGGAGTGGGTAGCCCTTATCTCCTCTACACTGAAAGAGGTTGTATCACCTTTCCCTACTTCTATTTCAGCCGTATACAGCCGGTCAGCTGAACCGGCAAGAGTTAACCCGTCTATTCTGATGCCGTACTCATCAAGCTTGATGTCCGCTGTTGTGTGGAAAACGTCGGAGAGTACTCTGAGGCTGTCTATCAGAAGGGATGCGTCTGCAGACAGGGAGGAACCTGCGATGCCGAATGTTCCCTCCAGGGATGCAGTGTCAGCCTCCACCCCTTCCGCTTTGAAACCAAGGACTTCAATACCGCCATCGAAACTCGCTCCGAATGGAATCCCGGCGATGATGTTCCTTGTCGAGTAATTAAGGGTACCGTCAACGGATACCCTTTCGGCTGACATCCCCTCCACTTCAAGCCCTCTGACTCCCGCGCTGCCTCGTATATTCATGCCGAATCCGCTGCCGCTTCCGCTCAATGAGAAGTACGCGGAGGTTATATCGGGACAAACATCCAGGCAGTATTGCCTGAAAAATGCAAGATCTCTCACCTCACCATCAGCCTGCAGTATCCAGGATTCAGGAATCCATCCCGATCCGAGATACCCGCTGCCGGTGAACGAAGCATTCCCGCTGCTGCTGCCCACCGACCCTTCCAGGCTGAAGGAATTATCTTGCAGAACCGCACCGACATGAAGCGTTGAAAGATCGATAATTTCCGAATATGATTCCGAGATATCGACTGTCACTGAGCCGTACAGACCGGAGTATCCGGTTCCTCTGCCCCGGGCATGAACAGAACCGGTAATACCGGTAGCCCAAAAGTGTGCCAGGTATTCAGAAACATCAGTATTCATCATGTTCAGATCTAACGCTGCACTCCATTCAAGAGATTCAATGTTGAATGCTCCGTCAAAGTATAATTCGGCATCATCCGTCACAAGATGCAGATTCCGAACGCTGATATCCTGAAGATCGGCTTTCAGTGTATCCACTTCAAAGGACGCTTCGGTTCCGAAAAGAACAGCTCGAATGCTCGTCAGTTCAAGTTCCGCCTGGAGATCGGGCAGCCTGCTATTTATTCTGCCCTCAATAAGGATAGACAGATCAACTGGTACATCATAGGATGAAGTCCCGGCTATTCCTGAAAACTCGACATTCAGAGTTTCCTCCGGGCCGGACAGGGTTCCGGTAACGAACAGTGAACCGGGGGCGGCGATTCCGGTGAATTCATCTGCAGTGACATAACCATTATCCATTCGCAGAAGCCCGTATCCGCGTATACTGCCGAAACCAGGCAGATAGACTCCAGCAGAATCAACATTCAGTAATATTCCGGGAATTCTATCAATTGAAGTGCTGATGTGCATGGAATCAACAATAATGCAACCGGATTCAGTAATTATACCGTAGCGAAGAGACATCCTGTC
Organism: Candidatus Fermentibacterota bacterium; assembly: GCA_030592645.1. Taxonomy (GTDB): domain Bacteria; phylum Fermentibacterota; class Fermentibacteria; order Fermentibacterales; family JCC-6; genus Aegiribacteria. The sequence continues at coordinate 47,936 of JAUVIR010000008.1, forward strand.
AGTGCTGGCTGCTACCCCCATGTCGATATTATCGAGGATGGTCAGGAGAGCAATCGGCTCTTCATCCGACAGGTGCGTTTCCGGAGCGAGCTGAATACTGAGGCTGTCGACCAGTATCTGATCGACATGACCGTCAACCAGGTAATAAAGAAGATTGCCGCCTATCTGAATGGAAGCTGCAGTAACCACCAGACCTTCGATATCAGTGACTATTACCGTGTCTGCTGAAGTACTCCAGAAGATATCGGTACGCAGCCCTCGAAAGGCGATTGTAATATTGTCATCCGACACAAAGCTGCCGATTATGTTTCCGGGAACATCCCCTAAAAACCCTGTGGCCAGGAGAATGTAGAATGAGAGCGCAAACAGTACAAACCCAAACACTATCAGCCTGAACCAGCGGCTGACCCAACGCTTTCTGCTCAAAGGAGAACCTCCGGGAAACTCAATACCCTAGAAAGCATGGCCTATCCCGATATATATCTTTCCTCTCTTGAGGGAATTCCTCCAGGTAGGCGCGAAACCATAATCAAGCCTTATAGGGCCGAAGAGTGTATGGTAGCGGAGTCCGAATCCTGTACCGAAGCCTGCCGTCTCGAAATCAACCTCTTCGAACGAGTTCCAGAGCCCGCCCGCATCTGTAAACAGAACAACTCCGAAATTTCCGATTATCCGAACGCGGATCTCGAAATTTCCAAGAACTTCGAGCCGTCCTCCTATGGGGTTTCCCTCATCATCCTTAGGACCCAGTGAATTGAATGGATAACCCCTCACTGTTGTTCCTCCTCCAAGGTAGAACCTGTCGTCCGGAGGTACGGTAGTATCATCACCGTAGGGAAACGAACCCCCGAGCTTCAGGCGGGAGGCCAGAATAAAATCTTCATTCAGCGGAAAGTAGAGCCTTCCTTCAGTGAAGGCACTGTAGTAATCACTGCCGCCCAGAAACCCTCCTGACAGCTTCCCCCCCGCCATCATCCAGTGTCCCCGCAGAGGATCAAGAAGTGGACTTCTTGTATCGTGCGAAATAGTTGATGTGATACTGGAAGTTGTCCGCCAGTCGGTAGTGGTGAAACTGCTGTCCGCCCATTCGTTGTACTTCTCGTACTCGAGGCTGTAACCGATAGTGAATTTCAGATGATCGGTGATGTCTCTTGCGAATGTGGACGTTATTGAATAACTTCGCAGCCTGATACCTGGTGTGAAAAGGTAGAGATAGCCCAGTTTCAGCTGCCATTTCCATCTTGTTGACAGGAACCATGGCTCCTCGTAAATGATCTCAGGTTTCAGCATTCGACCATCCCTTGAACCGAAATATTCCATCATGTACATGCCGATGGACAGCCTCTGATTGTTCCCCATGATATTGGGATGAAGCCAGGTGACGCTTCCGAACATGGCCGACGGAGATACGTAACCGGTACCCAGATCCACTCTTTTGTATCTGCTCTCACTTAACGAAATATCAAGGTCTACGATACTGCTGTCATTCTCGATCGGGTTGTAGGTAAATCTTACATCCTGGAACAGGCCAAGTCCGTAGATATTGCTGACAGACTGTCTGAGCAGTTCCATGTTCAGGGAATCACCGGGCTGGATCAGTACTTCTCTTGTAATGACCGTTTCTCGGATAGTTTCCAGTCCTGCAACGGAAACATCGCCGAGGAATACCTGTTCATTCTCATCAATATTGCATTCCACTGCCCTGTATCCGGTTTCACTATCTACTTCGCTTATGCTCAGAAGATTAATGCTGATGGATGAATTGATGTAGCCTCTTTCATTGTACAGATCGAGTATGGAATTCTTGAAGGAAAGTGTATCTACGGGTGTTATAGGCTCGCCCGGGACTCCCGGATAAAGCGAAGCCAGAGAATCGGCGGTAAAAACTACAGCACCATTGAAAACGAGACCGGAGAGAAGACTTCTTACCCCGGCTTCGACCGAAATTCTCACCATATCTGTCTCATCATCCCAGAGAGGCCACTGGACGGTCACAACAGCATCAAGGTAGCCAATATCGTTCAGGTTTGCAATGATACCGTCTCTCACCTGTACCGGTGTTATCCGAAGAAGGGATGCCCCTTCTTCAAGCCCTGTTCCGCTTAGAAGTTTATGTTCGGATACGGGAAATTCCCCGTATACGTATATGGAATCAACTACAGGTTCGGTGAAATCTCCATACACGAATGAAGACATGAACAGAACCAGCAGAAACGGTGTCAGCCTCCTCGTGATGAAAAAGCAATTCCTCGGTACGATATTGTTTCCTTTCAGGACATGAAAACCGGCAGCTCCCGCATACTATGCAGTCCTGCTGAGCAGGTATTCGGAAATATACAGACCAGCAAGTATAGTTCCACATATACATCAAGCATAATTCCAAATACAGGGTGCGGGTTAGACAGTGGCGAAGCAGTATCTGGTGTTATTATCTTAGGCAGGAAATTCAAATGAAAAGGAGACAACCATAGTAGACCAGAACAAAACTCTGCTATTCCTGCTCATATTCATCATGTTCTCTTTCATTGTCACCGGGATAGCCGCGGACGGAGCAGGCAAAGCCTTCAGCGGATTTCTGGACCTGCAGCTCAGCCCGGCGAGACTCATCAGTGATTTCATGTCCGCCAGCAGCGTCGGGGCCTCTTTTATAAATGCGGCGGCGGTCGGCGCTATTGGCCTGATACTTATTCTGTGGTCGAAAGTTCAGCTGTCCGGAGCAGCCTTTGCCGCTGTTTTCACTATGATGGGCTTTGCCCTGTTCGGCAAAACACCCGTCAATATTATCCCGATAATCATCGGAGTATATATCTCCGGAAGACTGGTCGGCAGGAGCTTCTCCGAATACATAATCATCGCCCTGTTCGGAACTGCCTTAGGACCGCTGGTCAGCCTGATCACGTGCGAACTTGGTCTTTCTGGATTATCTGCCATCGCGGTTGGGACAGCCGCAGGTATCGCTACCGGTTTCCTGCTTCCGGCAATTGCCGTATCCATGCTGCATTTCCACCAGGGATACAACCTTTACAATCTGGGTCTGTCATGCGGTTTTTTCGCCCTGTTCGCCGCAGCACTGATAAGGGCGGGAGGACATACTTTCGATACCCTGATGCTGTGGCATACTGAGGAGTCCCTGATACTGACATTACTGGTTCCCGTTCTATCCCTTGTTCTGATCCTGACGGGATTGCTGTCGGGCGGCATGAAGAGCCTGAAGGACCTTTTGGCCATTCAGAAGCACTCCGGCCGGCTTCCATCGGATTTCATGGATATGGAATCGATGGAGGGGGCTCTGCTTAATTCGGGTCTTATCGGGCTTGCCGGTTCTCTCTACATTCTGCTGATAGGCGGGGATCTCAACGGCCCTACAATCGGAGGACTCCTGACTATCATGGGCTTCGGAGCATTCGGTACACATCTGAAGAATTCCTGGCCGGTCGTCCTTGGAGTTATCATCGCAACACTCCTCTTCGGCAAATCACTCACGGCGCCGGGCGCGATTCTCGCCGCTATCTTCTGTACCACCCTTGCGCCGCTGGCCGGGGCATTCGGAATCCTGACCGGTCTGACAGCCGGCTTCATTCACCTGATACTGGTTCACCAGACCGGAGCGTGGCAGGGTGGTATGAATCTCTACAACAATGGTTTCGCAGGTGGTCTGACCGCGGCACTCATAGTTTCAGTTATTGCTTGGTATCGCTCCCGAAACTCTGACTTTAAATAGTGCACTAACGGAAGCAGCTAAAATGAAAAGAAAAGAATTGATCCTCCATCTCATCGGCGAAGTATCGAATTACCTGTTGGAGAACAATCCGAAGCGGCTGGTCATCTCCCTCCATCAGGAGGAGGACGGGCTCCATCTCTCCGTCCTCGATGATAACCCTCACAGCGATGAGGAAATCGAAAATGTGGACCATGCTCTGAACAGCCCGAAAAGGCCGGAGCTGGCCGGTTATTACGGCGCCATGACCGGTCACGATATGCTTGGTGCTTCCCGGCTTAATCTGCTCGGATGGCAGGTGAAACACTGTGATGTATCGAGAACACGCAACGGGATCAAAGTTGACATCTGGCTTGGCGGTGATCGCTTTGAAAGTGACCAGTTCACGATACCGAAGAAAGACCAGGAATAGTTAAAGGTATTTTACAGCATGAATAACGTTTTACTTTTTGTTGGCGGAACGGATCCCAGCGGCGGAGCAGGGCTGCCGGCGGATCTGAAAACAGCCTCAGCCCTTGGTTTCCATGGATGCCCGGCAGTCACAGCTCTTACAGTTCAGAACAGTGGAAACGTTCTATCATGGGAAGCTGTGGTTCCGGAAGTACTTATAAAACAGCTCAAAGCTGTGTGCGATGATGGTCCGGTAGCAGGTGTGAAGTCCGGGATGCTCGGAAGCACGGAGAACGCTTCCGTTCTTGCCGGATTCATAAGGGAGGAACTGAGGGGAATACCCTACGTTCTTGACCCGGTTCTTACCGCAGGAGGAGGCGGATCCCTGACAGGGAGCGGCATGGTTGACCTGCTGCGAGACGAGCTTCTGCCATTGTGCACTCTCTGCACTCCGAATATCGACGAAGCGGAAATCCTGTCCGGAATAGTAATTTCGAATACAGAGGATATGATAGAAGCCGGCAGGATCATTATCCGCATGGGCGCGAATGCAGTTCTGGTCAAGGGAGGACACCTTGCGGGGGATCCTGTGGACTTGCTGGTAACGAAAAATGATCGTACCAGGTTCAGCGGTTCCAGAATCACCGGAGATAACGTACACGGCACCGGCTGCACCCTTGCCGCTGCAGCTGTATCTTTACTGGGCGCCGGGTTTCCCGTAGAATCTGCGGTTCGAGATGCCCGATTATTTGTAAGAAGGGTCATCTCCAGAAGGATCAGCAGGCTTCATGGCAACCTGCCGGGGCATTTCCCCGGTGCTGGTCCACTGCCTCCGGCGCCTGATGGAACTTCATTCTACCTGCCGCCGGCATTCTGCTCAATGTGCGGTGAACCACTTGGTAAATCACCAGCAGAACACGGGCACCTTTTCTGCTCGCAGTGCGGATTCATCCACTACAGGAACCCCCTCCCTGCCGTGGTTCTTCTGGTTCATGACTTTGAAAGAGTACTGCTCGTCCGAAGGGCAGTGCAGCCGAAAATGGGGATGCTGTCCCTTCCCGGGGGTTTTCTTGAAACGGGCGAAAGCCCTGAGGAATGCGGCCGTCGTGAGCTGATGGAGGAAACGGGTCTTCATGCGCGGGATAGCAGGCTGCTGGGCGTGGAAACCGATCTGACAGCCTATGGGGGGATTATCCTGACCGTACTGGAAGTAAAGGAATGGGAAGGTACTCTTCTGGCAGGGGATGATGCCTCTGAAGCTATGTGGTGCCCTATCCGGGAAGTTCCGGAACTTGCTTTCAGCGCACATAACAGACTTGTGGCAGAACTAATGAATACCCTGTAATCGGAGCAGGTTACAGTTTCGGTTAGTCAGATTCACCAGCACCAGCGAACGGAAATTCATTTGCTCTTGACTCGAATCCTGCAAGATACTATGTAAATCCCAGATTTAACTTTTATATTGCATAAGTAGACTTGAGGGTAATAATGCAGAAATTCATCCATCGGAAGTCAGAACCATTGCTGAAACAGCTGGCAGGACACTATCCAGTCGTAACCCTTACGGGCCCCCGACAGTCAGGAAAAACTACCATCTGTCGTATGGCATTCCCCGATATGGTATATGCCAACCTGGAAGAACCGGATACACGTGAATTTGCTGCAACCGATTCCAGAGGTTTTCTGGCACAGTTTCCCGATGGTGCTATTCTTGACGAAATTCAGCGCGTTCCGGAACTCACTTCATTCATTCAGGCTGCCGTGGATACCGTAGATTTCAAAGGTAATTACATTCTGACAGGCAGTCAGAATCTGTGTGTGCGTAATACTATTAATCAGTCACTTGCCGGACGAACAGCGCTCCAGACTCTTCTGCCTTTCTCCTTCGATGAAATTTCGGATCATTGGGTTGTTTCGAGTATTGACCAGTTGATCTATAACGGCGGTTACCCGCGGATCTATCACAGAGAACTGAATCCAACACAGGCTCTGTCCGACTATGCCGCTACATATATTGAACGGGATGTCAGACAACTGAGCATGATACGTGACCTGACCGTTTTTCAAAGGTTTCTGGGCCTTTGTGCGGGAAGGGTGGGCCAGCTGCTCAATTTTTCTAATCTGAGTAACGATTCGGGGGTATCGCAGCCAACGATAATGGAATGGCTGTCTCTTCTGGAAGCCAGCTACATCTGTTTCAGGCTTCCACCATATTTCGCGAATATCTCTAAAAGGCTTGTGAAATCTCCCAAACTTTATTTCTACGATGTCGGGCTTGCGGCTTATCTTATGGGGATAAACTCTGTGGAGCAGATTGCAGTGCACCCCCTGCGGGGAATGCTTTTCGAAAACCTTATCATCACTGAAGTTATGAAGTTTTTCTTCAATGAGGGGCAGAAACCAGCCCTTATGTTCTACCGCGACAGCAACGGGAACGAAGTTGATCTACTGATTCAGCACGGCGCAGAAATCGTTCCCATTGAGATCAAATCTGCTGCTACTGTAAGCAGGAGCTTCTTCAAAGGCTTAAAGCAATTCAGAGCCAATGTGAGTGCATCAACTGACGGAGTCCTCATCTATGGAGGAAGCGATACACGAATGCAGAATGATATGCAGGTTACGAACCTCGAGAATCTTACCGCAGTATTAACTTCAATCAAACACGGTGGAATCAAACCCCCTGAAGTTCACCGATAGACAGGACTCAGGCAAAAGTGTAACATTTCCCCGGGTGCATCACATAGTAAAAACAGACTTGTGAATAATCTGACGAATATCCAGTAAGCGGATGCGGATTACGTAAGGGCTTTGAGAGTCTCCTCAAGGGCTTCCCTGTCGTGGGTTCCGTAAACAGTGACATCTTTAACCCTTTTCATGAGTCCCTGAAGCACTTTCCCGGGGCCGACTTCAATGAATGTATCAAACCCACTTCTCTGAAGCTTCTTTATAGAATCGGCCCAGAGAACGGGTGACATAACCTGTTTCTTCAGCATTCTTTTCGCTTCATCACCACTTCGGATCAGATCAGCAGTGACATTTGCCACTACGGGTATTTCAGGCTCGTAAAAACCAGCATCATCAAGTGCGCTCTCAAGACCCTTGGCGGCATCCTTCATAAGAGGTGAATGCCATGCCCCTGAAACCTGAAGAGGTATGATCTTTCTGGCGCCCATTTTCTTGCAGAGCGCCCCGGCCTTCTTCAGAGCATCCCTCGCTCCGGAGATAACAACCTGCCCATCTGAATTAACGTTGGCTATTCCCACGGGACCGATGGCGGAGGCTTCCTCAACACATTTCCGGGCATCTTCGAGGTTTATACCAATAAGGGCAAGCATTCCACCGGGATGCCTGTCCGCACATTCCTGCATGAGTTCGCCCCTGATGCGGGTAAGCTTGGCTGCTATTCCCGGCAGTAGAATACCTGCGGTAACCAGTGCGGCATACTCCCCGAGGCTGTGTCCTGCTGTACCTTCAGGTTTTACTCCGGCGGCTACCAGAACGTTCATGGTGGCTATGCTTACCATGGTGATTGCAGGCTGTACATTATCAGTTCTCGTCAGGATATCTGCCGGTCCATTAGCGATAATTTCGCTTAATTTATGAACACCTGTCATTTCATCGATCCTGTCAAGAAAATCAACGGCATCAGGATAGTTTCGAAGAAATTTATCCATGCCTACACTCTGTGATGCCTGCCCGGGAAACAGAAAAGCTAATCTTCCCATTCAATCCTCCTAACGATAGCAGAAACAACCATCGAAATTCTATATAACAATATGAGACAAACGCAACCCCCGCGTTTTTGCCTATTCTCCAATTCTGGGTGTTCGTCCGAGTAGAACCAGCAATCTCGCTTCCGTTATCAGGCATGATACCCTGGAGGATTCAACCGATGCCTCGGCTTGCGTTACGTTCGACTGGGCATCCAGCAGATCAAGAAGAGAAATGCTTCCGAGGTCGTAACTCATCATTGAAAGCCTGAGTTTCTCGTCAGCCTGATTCAGAACTTCAAGGGAAAGCTCCCAGCTCATGATAGAACTGATGAGATTGTTATGAGAAGTCTTAATTAAGCTCTCTATCGAATTCATGAGGGCTTCGTGCGAGGCCTGCTGCCTGAGTACTGATGCTCTTGAAGATTGAATTATGCTTTCGCGGCTGAATCCGTCAAAGAGTGTCCAGCTGAGTGTAACGGAGGCCTGCCAGCTGTCTCTGTTGGAGAAATCCTCGAAATCAAGTTCATCGTTACTCCAGTTCCAGCTCCCCCCCGCATTGAGTGATGGCCAGTACGCGCGCCTGCTCGCTTCGTAGCTGTACTCTACCGCCGCAGTTCTCTCTATCGAGGATGCGATCGTATTGCTACCTGACATATCCAGGCTGTAGTTCATTGCCGTTTCGATTGAAACGGGCTGCAGTACCGCATTGGTATTAACTGTATACCCGGTACCGATAACACCGGCTGTCTGATACAGGGCGGTGTAGGAATTGGATACCGCCTGATCCTTCCGAAGCAGCGTCAGGTTGTCGGTGCTCTGCTGAACTTCAGCCTGTATCAGTTCAAGGTTCGTTGCCCCGCCTATCTCGTAGAGAGCCTCTGTTCTCCTTAGCTGCTCTGAACTTCTATCCAGTGCTCTTCTCGAGGAGGCCAGCAGCTGTATATCCTCTATAACTCCGTAATATGCCTCAACGACATCCATTGTAAGATCGAGTCTTGCCTGATCCATATCGAACTCCGAAGCGGAAAGTGAATGCCTGCTTCCGGACAGACGCAGCCAGCTGCTTCCACCGGATGCAAGCAGTTCCTGTGAGATACTGGCGGACATTGACCATGATTCTTTATCGGTATCCGTATAGCCGCCTGACATATCTGGAGTGGAGCTCCATGAATGCCCGGCGGAGGAACTGAAAGTCAGTCTTGGCCAGAGAAAGGATTCCGAAGATGTCACCGATGCGGAGCTGGACATAAGATCGGCAGATGAGATCGTAATACTCGGTGAATTCTCCATTGCCACCCTCACCCATCCGGAAAGATCAAGGGGGAGGGAATCCGTCTGTGCGAAAAGAACTGAAAGAACCAAAGGCAGAAGAAAGGCGGTATTTTTCATTCTCGGGCGCTCCGTTTCCGTTATGCTTCCGGTGCGAACATCACCGGTAGAGAGATAAGCAGAATACCGATAACATATATAGAAAAGCAAAGACGTATCCCCCATGAACGGCTGCGCTGCAGCATTACGGCAAGGCCTCGGCCCCATAGAACCAGCGCTGTAATTGAAGGAATGTCCACACTCTCCAGAAATCTATAGATAAACACATGAATCCTTGAAGGGGCAACAACATCAACAGGCACAATAATTGAGAGGTTGAGCCTGATAGACGGCGGAATATCAAGCAGAGAAACAAGAACAACAAGGAACACGCCGGTGAGCATATAAGCGGATTGGGATAGAACTGAAGATGTAATGTAGTCCGTGATCCGGCCTACCTTCTCTCCTTCAACGGCGAATACTATACCAAATCCGGCAAGAGCCGCGAGCAGGGCAATTACGCTTCGCTCCACAAGCCGCGCCATTGGAAGATTCCCGGCCATACGCTTCATTTCCTCAAGCTCACCTGAGAACACGCTGTCAGCCCCTGCAGGAGTGAATCCCTCCGCTTCGAGTTCAGGCAGTCTTTCGCCTCTCCATACATCCTCAACCTCGGCCCAGTTGATAAGCATTGCAGGCACATATCCAGCAACGGAAATCACTATCACCGCCGCAATAATCACCACTCCCGCACTCCTCATGTTCAGAAGGAGGGAATATGCTTTATCCGTTCTCCAGAACTGAGTGAATACGGCAAGCAATGATTCTAATGTATTCTCCGGAATCTTCATCTTGCCTTTCTGCTGTTAACTGCTCTTGAATATACACCCTCGTAAAGGGGCACTCTGCTCTTCCATGAATTATCCTGTCTCATACACTTCTTCACGAGCCATGCCCATCTGTTTCTTTGGCTGTAGAGATCCCCGGCACGTAGAATACACTTATACAACTCTTCGGGGGCGGCTTTCCTCATTACGAACCCGAATCCGCCCTCCTTCTCATCGATAACCGTATCCGCAAGCCCCCCTGTACTGTTCACGAGCGGAACAGCGCCATACCTCATCCCCATCATCTGGGCAAGGCCGCAGGGCTCGAATCTGCTGGGCATCATTATGATATCGCAGCCGGAAAATATCTGCCTCGCTATGATCTCGTCATACTTCAGATCTACCGCTACACTACCGGGGTGTTCCAGGGAAAGTTCTGATAACCTGTCCATATAATATTCGTCGCCGGTCCCCAGTATAACGAACCTTACGCCTCTTGCTACCAGTTTACCCATTAATGGGAACAGAAGATCCAACCCCTTCTGCCCCGTCAGTCTTGATACAATCCCGGCGGTCAGTTTTCCGCTGCCCGGATCAAGGTCATGAGTTTTCAGCAGCTCATTTCTGCATTTCCGTCTCGGTACAATCGAATCAGCGCTGTACGAAGCAGCCAGCGCCCCGTCAGCTGCAGGATTCCAGGCATCGTAATCGATACCATTCAGTATTCCTGTAAGATCAGAAGAACGTTCGCGCAGCAGACCATCGAGGCTGAAGCCGAACTCGGGTTTCTGTATCTCCTGCACATAAGTCCTGCTCACTGTAGTAATCTGGTCTGCGTAGACAATTCCGGATTTGAGAAAACTGAAAGTTCCGAAGAATTCAAGACCGCTCATCGTAAAAAGCGAACGGGGAAGAAAAGTGTGTACGTACTCCTCCTGAGGAAAGTTCCCCTGAAAATGCATATTATGAATAGTAAATACGACTGCCGGTCTGATGCGGTTCCTCATGTACGCCGGAATAAGCCCGGTCTGCCAGTCGTGACAATGGATTATGTCAGGCGGTTTTTCAAGGCTTTCCTGGAAAGCGACAACTGCTCTGCAGAAAAAGGAGAACCGCAGCGCATTGTCATCGAAGGCGCTTGCATTATCAGGACCATATATCCCCGCTCTATGAAAGTGTTCTTCCTTGCTTACAAAATATGCAGGGATGGAGGTTCCGGGAATAACCGATTCCGCCAGGCCGAAACTCTCTCCCGCAGAAGTCAGGAATTCTCCGCTGATCCACTTGAAATTCCCGGCTTTTTCAACATCTCGATACAGGGGCATGATAATGCTTACATCATGTCCGGCATCGCAAAGGGCTTTGGGAAGGGAACCTGTTACCCCTGCAAGTCCGCCTGTACTTGCGAACGGATATGCCTCGGACGCGGCGAAAAGTATCCTCACCTCATCTCCCTTCGTTTGCGAATTCCAGTAATGAGGAAAATGAGAACAACAACAGCCAGAATGATCCAGAGCCATATCTCGAAATGCTTCATGAATCCCTCGGCAGCCTTTATATTGTTTCTGAAAACCGAACCGGCGACGGAAAGCAGCAGGTACCATGCTAAAGCGCTGAAAGCCATGGGTATTGCGGCCAGAGAAAACCTCATTCCCGAAGATCCCGCCACGAAAACCAGCAGGGACCTTACGCCCGGAATAAACCTGCTTACGGCAAGGATCAGAGGACCGCGATCAGCGATCAGGGATTTTGCCCGGTCGATCTTCTCCGGCTCGACCTTTCTCGAAAGCCAGCCTTCAACGAACTGTCTCCCCGGTTTGTGCCCGGCGTAGAATAGAATACAGCTGGCCAGAATACATCCTGTTACCCCATAGAAAGCAGCTGTCATAAGAGATAGACCGCCTGAAAGTGCCCACCCGGATATGACTATGAAGAGAATATCTCCAGGAATTGGAGGAAAAAGAGTTTCTGCAAAGGCGATCACTCCCAGAAGCGGCCCTGTCCACGCTCCAGGCGGGTTATTCGCGAGATATTCAAGTATCCCTTCGATCAACTATCCTTTGTCCCTTCAGTG